>JAFAHL010000209.1 GCA_019237215.1 Hyphomicrobiales bacterium
CACTGCGCCAGCTGCATGATGCGGTCGGCCCGGCTGCCGATCATGCGCTCGTACAATGCCGAATGACCTGTCGCCCCGATGACGAGCAGATCGACCTTGAGCTCGGACGCGAGCGCAACGATGTCGCGCACGGGATGGCCGGCGACGACGTGGGTGTGAAGTTTGACGTTATGCTCTTGCGCCATCGCGCGGGCGCGCTGCAGGACGGAGTGAAAGCGGCGCGCGGCAGTTCCGGTCTCTTCCCTGACTTCCTCGATGAAGGCCGGCATGTAGTCGATCTCTTCGACCGAAATCATATGCAGCTCGGAACTGTTCTGCTTGGCCAGCGCGAGCGCCAACGACAAGGCGTGGAAGGCGTGTTCCGAGCCGTCGTTGGCATGCAGGATTTTGCCGAACATCACTCCCTCCCGCGATCATTCGACCTTGCCCGAAGCGCTGCGCAACTGCGCTGGCTGCGCATCGCTCGTCGGCTTCGTCTCCGGCCCGGACTCGGGCAACAAGTGGCGCGGCAGATAGAAGGCGTTGGCGATGACGGTCGGAATGACCGCGCTCGCAATGACGGCGGCGACCAGCGCCGAGTATTGGCCCTGATCGATGATCCCGCGCGACAGGCCGAACAGGGCTGAAATCGTACCAAACGTGAGCCCGGTCGACATCAGCAGCGTGGTGTACATCGCCTCCTTGTTCGGCGCCTTGTAGACCTTGGTGACCGGATAGACGCCGACGATCTTGCTGAAGACTTTGACCACGAGCATGAAAAGGAACGCTGCCGGGGCGGCGACGAGCTCAGGGATGGAGACGAAGGAGCCGGCGCGGATGAAGTAGAACGGAGTGAGCAAGCCGAAGGTCAGCGTGCGCAGGCGGCGAATGAGCGCGTGATCCTTGCCGACCGTTCCCGCCAGCACCATGCCGATGACATAGGCGGGAAGCACCGCCTCGCTGTCGGCCCAGGTGGCGAGCGCTCCCAATCCCAACAGGCAGAGCAGCAGGTACTTCGCCTCCAGCTCCGAGGGCCGGTTGCCATAGCGACGGAAGAAGCGCGGCGTGAGCCAAGGCAGCACCACGAACGCCGCGACGCCGGCCGCCACGAAGACCGCCGTCTTCATGGTGAACGGCGCAAAGATGAGGCCGAGCGCGAGCACGGTTCCGAGGTCGGTGACGAAGCAAGCCGCGAGCACGGTCTTGCCGTATTCGGTCGTGTTGAAGCCGAATTCCAGCATCACCGCGTAAACCACGGCCACAGACGTGGTGGACATCGCGACGCCCGCGAGCCAACTCGGCATCACCTCCCATCCGAGCACGTAGTGGGCGCCCGCCGCGCACCCGAGAAACGGAAGGAAGAAGCTGGCGAGGCCGACCGCGATCGCCTCCTTCCATTTGAGCTTGAACACCGCCGGATCGAGCTCCGCCCCGGCAAGGAACGTCAGCACGATCGCGCCGATGCCGGAGAGGAATTTGATCCAGGACTCGTCGGTCCCGAGCACGGCCGAGCCGATGACGGCGCCGAAGATCAGCTGCGCGACGGTTCCGACCACGATCTCGGACAGCGCGGTCGAGATGCGCAGCCAGATCGAGAGCAGGCCCGCGATCAACGCGAGGCTCAGCCAGAGCGCCGCCAGTGCCCACACGTTTGTCATGCCTTCACCTCGCCTTTTCGCCCGCTGGTCCGCGTGGACCGGCAGACAACAAAAACCCGCCTCGCGGCGGGTCACGCACGGACTCCCACCGCGTCTATCGCGGTAGGAGTCATTAGCCATCGCAGGCGGTTTCGGGGGACTCCATCCCCATCGACGCCCAACGCTAACGGGAGGTCATTCGTCCGTCAATGCACCGCCGCCGCCGCCCGCGGCATCAGCGCGCCGCGATGGCGGATGACCTGCGCCGCCAGCACGTGCGCGGCGGCCGCCGCCTCGGCCGGTCCCTTGTCGGCCATGCGCGCGGCGATATAGGCGGCGTTGAAGCTGTCGCCGGCCGCGGTGGTGTCGACCGGAACCACCACCTCCGGGACGGGAATGAATTCGTTGCGCCCGCCGCTTGCCACCAGCGCGCTGTTGGGTCCGTTCTTCACCACGATCTCGGCGATGCCGAAGGCTTGCAGCCGCTCCACGGTCGCCTCCGGGCTCGGGTCGCCCCACAACACCGCTTCGTCGTCATAAGCCGGCAACGCCATGTCGATGCGCTTCAACGCTTCCATGAACACGGCGCGCGTGCGCGATAAATCTCCGCGCCAGCCGCGCGGGCGGAAATTTCCGTCGAAGGCGACCTTCACGCCCTGCTGGCGCAGCATCTCGATGAGGGCGAGGAAGCGGCCGAGCCCGGTGTTGGAATAGAGCGAAAGCGTGATGCCGGAAAAGTAGACGAGCTTTGCTTTGGTCAAGCCTTCGGCCACGCGTCCCCAGTCAGGCAGCTCGAACAGGTCGCGCGCCGGTGCGTCGGCGCCCCAGTCGTAGCGTCGGCGCGTGCCGGCAGCGTCGGCATCGACCACGGCGAGGCCGGGCAGGCGGCCGCGCGTGCGCAGAACGAGGTCGCTGGCGACGCCCTCCGCGGCGGCGAGCGCCAGGATCGCGTCCGAATAGGGATCGTCCCCGAGCGCGGTCGCAAACGCAGCGTCGATGCCGGCGCGGGCGAGATAGACCGCCACGTTGAAGCTATCGCCGGCGCAGCCGATGCCGAAACGGCCGTCCCCGCCGCGGACGAATTCGATCAAAGCTTCGCCCACCGCCACCACGCGGGGCCTTTGCTCGCTCATGGGTCGCTTTTGGGTCGCTTTCAGAGGACCTGATCGAGACGCGGGCGATCGTAGCCCGGATCAGGCATGCGCGAAATCCAGCCATGCGCGGCTACGCGCATAGCGCGCTACGGGCTGGACGGGCGTCGATGTTACATTGTAACATATCCGCCGCGATCGATTTGCGCGAGAGATCATGCCCACGCACGTTCCGCATCCGCACCACCATCATCATCCCGGGCAAGGCCACCCGCCGGCCTCGATCTCGCCGTCGATCCTGCGCCTGTCGGTACTGCAGCGGCTCGCCATCGCCGCCGCGCTGATCGCGCTGCTGTGGGGTGCCGTCATCTGGGCGATGAAGATCTGAGTCGATGACCGCCGCGCTGCAATTCCGCAACCTCACGCTCGGCTATGACCGCCACCCGGCGGTGCATCATCTCGACGGCGCGATCGAGAGCGGCGCGCTGGTCGCCGTCGTCGGTCCGAACGGGGCGGGCAAATCGACCTTGTTCAAGGGCATCGTCGGCGTGCTCAAGCCGCTGGCGGGCCGCATCGAGCGCGGCGATCTCAAGGCGCAAAACATCGCCTACCTGCCGCAGGCGGCCGAGATCGACCGCACCTTTCCGATCAACGTCTACGACATGGTGGCGATGGGGCTGTGGCGGCGCACCGGTTCCTTCGGCGGGATCGACCGCGCCGCGCGGGCCTCGATCGAGAAGGCGATCGCCGCCGTCGGCCTCACCGGTTTCGAGGATCGCGGGATTTCGACGCTCTCGGGCGGCCAGATGCAGCGCATGCTGTTCGCGCGCCTGCTGCTGCAAGACGCCCGCGTGATCGTGCTCGACGAGCCGTTCAACGCGGTCGACGCCAAGACCTCGGCCGACCTGTTCGACTTGGTGCGGCGCTGGCACGGCGAGCGCCGCACCGTGCTCACCGCCATGCACGACCTCGATTTCGTGCGCGCGAACTTCCCGGAGACGCTGCTCTTGGCGCGCGAGCCGGTCGCCTGGGGCCGCACCGCGAGCGTGCTGACGCCGGAAAACCTGCTCACCGCGCGCCGCATGTGCGAGGCCTTCGACCAGGAGGCTGCGCTGTGCGCCGACGAGCAAGCCCCCGTGTCGCCGCGCGGCGGCGAGGTCGCGCGCGCTGGCCCTCCCGAGCGCGAGCGCGGCGTCGCGACACAGGACTGAACGGAAAGCGAGGCGGACGTCCGTGTCGATGCTCAACGCCATCTTCATCGCTCCCTTCACCGAGTTCGAGTTCATGCGGCGGGCGCTCGCAGGCGCGCTGGCGCTGGCGCTTGGCGCCGGCCCCCTCGGCGTGTTCTTGATGCTGCGCCGCATGTCGCTTGTCGGCGACGCCATGGCCCATGCCATCCTGCCCGGCGCCGCGGTCGGATTCTTGCTGTCCGGCCTCAACCTGTTCGCCATGACCGCAGGCGGGCTCATCGCCGGTTTCGTGGTCGCTTTGCTGACGGGTCTGGTCGCGCGCACGACCGAGCTCAAGGAAGACGCCGCGCTCGCGACCTTCTATCTGCTTTCGCTCGCGGTCGGCGTCACGATCATCTCGCTGAAGGGAACCAACATCGACCTATTGCACGTGCTGTTCGGCAACGTGCTCGCGCTCGATGATCAGACGCTGTTGCTGATCGCCGCCAACGCCACCATCACCTTGATCGTGTTGGCCGTGATCTACCGGCCGCTGGTGATCGAATGCGTCGATCCCGGCTTCATGCGCACGGTCAGCTCCGCCGGCGGCCCCGCGCACCTGGCGTTCCTCGTTCTCGTGGTCATCAACCTGGTGAGCGGCTTCCACGCGCTCGGCACGTTGCTCGCGGTCGGCATCATGATGCTGCCGGCGGCGATCGGCCGCTTCTGGGCCCGCGACACCACGCTGATGATTCTGATCGCCACCGCGAGCGGCGTGGTCGCGGGCTACGCTGGCTTGCTCATCTCGTTCCACTTCGGGGTCGCGTCCGGCCCAGCGATCATCCTGGTCGCCGGCGCGCTCTATCTCTGCTCGTTGCTGTTCGGCCGCGTCGGCGGCTTGGTGCGCCAGCTCTTCCCCGGCCGCCACCTCGAGGCGTGACGATGAGGCCAAAACCGTAAAGGAGGATGCGATGCTGACCCGACGACAGGCGCTTGCTGCGACCGCGCTCGCCGCGCTCTTTGTCGCCGCTCCCGCGCGCGCTCAGGATCGGCTCAACGTCATTGCCAGCTTCTCGATCCTGGGCGACTTCGTGAAGAACGTCGGCGGCGACCGCGTCGAGGTCGCAACCTTGGTTGGTCCCAACGGCAATGCCCACGTCTACGCGCCCTCGCCCGGCGACGCCAAGAAGGTTGCCGATGCCAAGCTCGTGTTCGTCAACGGGCTGGGCTTCGAAGGCTGGCTCGAGCGGCTGGTCAAGGCGTCGGGCACCAAGGCGCCGATCGTGGTCGCGACCAAAAGCATCAAGCCGCTCGAGCACGCCGGCGAGCACGGACACGATCACGACCATGGACGGGCGGACCCGCACGCCTGGCAGTCGGTCGCCAACGCGAAAATCTACGTGGCCAATATCCGCGACGCGCTCATCGCCGCCGATCCCGCCGGCAAGGACGCCTACCTCGCCAATGCCGCGGCCTACCTCGCCAAGCTCGACGCGCTCGAGCGCGACGTGCGCGAAGTGGTCGCCAAAATTCCCGCCGATCGCCGCCGCGTCATCACCAGCCACAGCGCCTTCGGCTATTTCCAGGATGCGTATGGCGTGAGCTTCACCGCGCCGCAGGGGGTGTCGACCGAAGCCGAGGTATCGGCCAAGGATGTCGCCGCGATCATCGCGCAGATCAGGAAGCAGAAGGTGGCGGCGGTGTTCCTGGAAAACGTGACCGACCCGCGCCTGGTCGAGCAGATCGCGCGCGAAACCGGCGCCAAGGTCGGCGGCACGCTCTATTCCGACGCGCTGACCGACGACAAAGGCGACGCCACCACCTACATCGACCTCATCCGCCACAACCTGCGGCAGCTCGCATCGGCGCTGGTGAGCTGAGCAATTCGCAACGATCGTAGGGTGGGCAACGGCGCTTTGCCGTTGCCCCAGAGCTTAGGTCATGCGCGGGCTTGACCCGCGCATCCATCCTATTTGCAAAACGTTTTCCCGAGATGGATTGCCGGGTCAAGCCCGGCAACGACGGCTTTGCCCTGAGGCCTCCAGCCGGCGGGCGCACGATAGCATCCGGCGACGGATGCATATATACGAGGGCCAAACGGA
>JAFAHL010000233.1 GCA_019237215.1 Hyphomicrobiales bacterium
TTGCTCGGCAGAAATCGCCCACGCTGTCGATCTCGCCGCCTGCACCGGATTGCGGCTCGGTGATTTGTTGCGATTGTCCTGGTCTCATATACGTGAAGACGAAGGCGCCATCGTCCTGACGACCGGCAAGAGCAGACACCGCCGGGAGGCCATCATTCCTCTCTATGATGCGTTAGTTGCCGTATTGGCGAGCATCCCGAAGCGCTCGACCACCATCCTGACCAACAGTCATGAGCGCCCGTGGAAAAGAAATGGTCTTGGCACGGCCTTCAACAGGGCCAAGATCGTCGCCCGCATGAACGACCGTGATTTGCACTTTCACGATCTGCGAGGGACTGCAGCGACGAAGTTCTACGTTGCCGGGTTACCAGTCCGCGTCATCGCGGAAATTCTGGCTTGGAGCGAGGACCAAGTGGAGCGGATCATTCGGCGCTATGTGCTCCGGGGCGCGGCAACCAAGGCAGCAATCCAGCAACTCAATGAGACCAGAAAGCGAACATAAGCTGCAAAACTCGCTGCAAAACCATCGACCAAAAATCAGATAAGCATTGGAGCGGGCGAAGGGAATCGAACCCTCGACATACAGCTTGGGAAGCTGTCGTTCTACCACTGAACTACGCCCGCGCTCGGAGGCAAGCCCCAGCGCCGCAGGATAACGCGAAAGGGGGACGGGGAAAAGCAGGCACCGCAAGCGCTTGCGTGCGTGCTTTACGCTCGCGACGATCTCCGACCGCGTTGGCGTCGGTCGCATATGGGTGCGCGCACGGTTTGACCGAAATGCCGCCGATACGAATTTGCATGAGAGCCGCAGGCCTTTGCCACGGAGGAAACCACACGATGACCGAGCACGATAGCGGCGCGCCGGCGCAGCCAAACACTTGGGCCGTGCATTTTCCCGGCAATCTGCGCTAGACCGACGCCATGCAGATCGTCAAGGGCATGGTGCCTTACGCCGCCGTTGCCATGGACGAGGTCGAGCGCGTCGGCCGGCGGCTCAAGGCGCGCGCAGCGGAAGCCGACCTCGATCGGGTCTGGCGCGAGGCCACGCAACCCGGAGAATGGGACGGCTATCTCAAGGCCGAGCTGGCGCGCTATACCAAGATCATCAAGGACGCGAATATCAACCCGGAATAACAGCGAAGACCAACGCCCATGTCCAAGAACATGCTCGATGGCGGTCAAGTGATCGTCGATTATCTCGTGCGCGAAAAGGTGCCTTACGTCTTCGGCCTGTGCGGCCACGGCAATATCGGCTTCCTCGACGCGCTCTACGAACGCTCCGACGAGATCAAGACCGTCTCCGTCCACCACGAGAGCGTCGCCGGCTTCATGGCGGACGTGTACTACCGCGTGGCCGGCAAGCCGACGGCGACGTTCACCTCCTGCGGTCCGGGTTCGGCCAATCTGCCGATCGCACTCGCCAACTCCTATCTCGACTCCGTTCCGTTCCTGGCGGTGACCGGCAACGTACCGACCAGCCAATTCAACCGCGGCGCCTTTCAGGAACTCTATCGCCACTATCAGGCGGACTTTCCGTCGACCGTGCGCGCCTATTGCAAACGCGTGTTTCAGCCCACGCGCGGCGACATGGTTCCGCTCGCAGTTCGTCAAGCGTGGAAGACGATGGTGACGGGACGGCCGGGGCCGGTCGTGCTCGACGTTCCCTTCGACATCTTCAAGGAAGCTGCCGCCGAGGAAACCCCAAGGCCGGAAGAGTGGAACGCCAACATCTCGTGCCGCTGCGGCGCCGATCCCGAGGGCGTGACCAAGGCCGTCGACATGCTGCTCGCGGCCAAGCGGCCGGTCATCCTGGTCGGCCAGGGCGTCAAATACGGCGGCGCCGCGGGAGACTTGTTGCGGCTAGTGGAACGCTTGCGCATTCCGGTCGCATGGTCGGCGAGCGGCACCGGCGCCATCGATTCCCGCCATCCCCTGGCGCTCGGCCTCGTCGCGCGCAACGGTCCCTATCACGCCAACCACGCCGCGCGCACCGCCGACGTGCTGCTTGCGCTCGCTGTGCGCTTCGACGACCGTACCTCGAGCTCGTGGTTGCCGGGCTACTCGTTCACCATCCCGCCGACGAGGCTCATTCACGTCGACATCGACCCGGACGAGATCGCCCGCAATTATCCGGTCGCGCTCGGGCTGATGGCGGACGTGCGCACCTTTCTCCAGCAAATGCTGGCGGAGCTCGAGGCGCGCGACGGGCTTGCAGACGCGGCCGCCTCGCGCGCGAAATGGCTCGACATCATCGAGGGCTATCGCCGCGAATGGAACGCATTCATCGCGCCGGGATTTGCCGACGACGCCTCGCCGATCCATCCGCAGCGCGCCGCCCACGAGATCGACAAGGTGCTGCCGCAGGACGCCATACTGGTGAGCGATATCGGCGTCCACCACAACTGGCTGATCCAGTTCTGCAATCCGAGGCGGCCGGACTCGCTCATCGGATCCATGGGTTTCGGGCCGATGGGATTCGGCGTCGCCGGCGTCTTGGGCGCGCAGTTCGCCGCACCCGAGCGGCCGTGCGTTTCGGTGTGCGGCGACGGCGCATTCTTCATGCATGCGAGCGTGCTGGGTACCGCGGTCGAATACGATCTACCGGTCATCTGGGTGGTATGGAATAACTTCGCCTATGCCTCGATCCGTGGACTACAGCGGGGCTATCTCGGCGGCCGCGAGCTTGCGACCGATTTCCGCCATCCCGAGACGGGCGCACCCTACAATCCGGACTTTGCCGCCATGGCGCGCGCGGCCGGCATCGCGGGCGTCAACGTCGACCGCGCGGCCGATCTTTCCGAGGCGTTGCGCGCCGCACTCGCTTCGCGCCGGCCGTATCTCATCAATGCCAATATCGGCGCCGACAAGAATCCAGGTGGCGCGGGCGTGTGGGAGCTCCCCGGCTTGGGCCAGAGTCAACCAGCCTTCGGCGGACGCTATCAACCTTGATGGCGGAGCCGGATCCGCGCGAGGATTCAAGGCGCCGCCGCAATGTGACGAACGAACGACCGCCGCCAGACAAGGACGTTTCCGTGTCATGATGGCGTCATGGGCCTTCTTCCATGGTGCGAGCTTCAGCGGGAGCGCTCCATGGACGTTGCGACCACAGACCTTGCCTACCAGCGGCCGGTGCGCCGTTGGAAGCCTGAAAGGTGCGATCGCATCGCCCTCGTCCTGCAGGGCGGAGGCGCGCTGGGTGCCTACCAGGCGGGGGTGTTTCAAGCCTTGAGTGAGGCTGACATCGAGCCCGATTGGGTGACGGGCGTCTCCATCGGAGCTATCAACTCCGCGATCATCGCCGGCAATTCGAAGCAATGGCGGCTCAAGCGTCTGAGAACGTTCTGGGAACGGATTACCGAACGCAAGATTTGGAGTTACACCCCGGATGGCGACGTCTTTCGCAAGGCACGCAACGCGGCAAGTTCATGGATGACTCTGATCCAAGGCCAGCCGGGCTTCTTCGCGCCGCGCCATCCAACCCCGTGGTTCAGCTTTGCCGGAGCTCAAAGTGCCACGAGCTATTATGACAACGCGCCGCTGCGTGAGACGCTCGAAGACCTGGTCGATTTCTCGCTGCTCAACGAAAAGACAATGCGCTTTTCGGTGGGCGCGGTGAACGTGTTGTCCGGGAACTTCGTGTATTTCGACAGCCAACACGAAACGATCGAGCCGGAGCACGTCATGGCGAGCGGCGCCCTTCCCCCGGCACTGCCGATGGTCAAGATCGGCACCGATCATTTCTGGGACGGAGGCATCGTCTCCAATACTCCGCTGCAATATATCCTCGACCAGGACGATCCACTCAACACTCTCATCTTCCAGGTCGATCTTTTCAGCGCGCGCGGCGTGCTCCCGCGCGACATCCAGGATGTCATGGCGCGGCACAAGGACATCATGTATTCCTCACGCACGCGCTACAATACCGACGTCTATCGACGGATTCATATCTGGAAAGCCCGCCTTTGTGCCGCGTTGCAAAAGATCTCCGACGACCGGCTGTCGGATGACGAGCGCCGGCTGCGAGATGAACTTGCAACCCTGCCTCAGATCGCGATCCTGCAATTGATCTACCAGCAGAAAGCGTACGAGGGGCACGCCAAGGATTATGAGTTTTCGGGCACCTCCATGCGCGAGCACTGGCAAAGCGGCTACGAAGACACCAAGCGCACGCTCAAGAAGCAGGAGTGGCTCAGGATGCCGGTTGAAGGCGCGGGCATTGTGGTGCACGACGTCCATCGCGAGAGCGACCGATAGCTACCGCGCGATGCGATGTGGTTTGACACGGATTTGATGTGGGCGGGGCAAGCTGCCTACGACACGCGCTGCAGAAAGACCGGTAGCCCCCGCTTGTTGGCGTACATGGGACGATAACGCTCCGTATTGTACATTGTAGCGACGTCCAACTTGCGCGGCCCGAGCTTGGGATCGGGGATGGGGACCAGCTCGTAGCAGCCCTTCACCAGCGCCGACATGAGGCCGGTCTGGCCCTCCAGCATGGCATCGTAGGCCATGTTGCCGAACGTCAAGCCCACCAGCTTGTCGACGAAGTCCGGGTCGCCCGACCGCAGGTCGTAAGTGAGGTCGGACGTCATCGTTTCCTCGCCGGTGCGCCGCTTGATCTCGTCGGCCAGCGACTCGGCGACGCTCGCCTTCTTGCGGTGGCCGTATGCATCGGGGTCGCCGTATTCGCGCACTTGATAGCCCTCCCACTCGGCGCCCTCGCTGAGCACAACCAGCGCATAGTTGCTCGGATTTGCGCGCTTCTCTTCGATGAGCAGCCCGATGAGCTTATCGAGGTTGACCTTGAATTCGGGGACGACGCAGCGGACCGAGGTGGTGTACGCGGTGTAGAGCGCGGTAAAGCCGGCATCGCGGCCGAAGACGCGAAAAATACCGATCCGCTCGTGCGAAGCCACCGTGGTCCGCTGGCGCTGGATGGCGTCGCTGGCGCGGGTGATCGCGGTCGAGAAGCCGATGCAGTACTCGGTGTTGTGAACGTCGTTATCCATCGTCTTCGGGATTGCAATGATCTTCACGCCGAGCTCGTTGAGCTTGGCCGCATAGCCGAGCGTGTCGTCACCGCCGATGGCAATGAGGTGTTCAATGCCCAGCGCCGAGAGGTTCGCCAGCACCTGCTTGGAGACATCCCAGGTGTTGGTGGCGATGCCTTTATTACTAACGGAGAGCGGAAAATCCTTGTCGGCGAGGTGGTCGGGTAGCTTCGCCATTTTGGCTGGGTTGGTGCGGCTCGAGTGCAGCACCGTGCCACCGCGACGGTCGATGGTGCGCGTATTCTCGCGGTCCAGGGGCATGATGTAGCGACGCCGGCTGTTCGGATCTTCAAGGTTCAGGTGCGTCAGCGCCTCCCAGCCGCGACGCAAACCGATGACCTCGATATCGTTCTCGCTGCTGCGGTAGGTGACGGTTTTTATGACCGAGTTGAGGCCTGGGACGTCGCCGCCCCCAGTGAGGATGCCGATTCGCTTTTTCGCCATGACGACACCTCTACTGCACTTTCACGGGCTCCTTCGTAAACCGATGGACGCAGGCTAGTTATCGCGCGGCGGCGACTCCCGGCGAGGATGGGGCTGCACCTTTGCCGAGTCTCTTCACGATCTCCGCGACGATCTCGCGCGGATGCCGAACGATCGAAACAACGATCGGATGTTCGTCCGCCTGCGGCTCTTCGAGGGTTGCGAATTGGCTGTCGAGCAGCGAGGGTGGCATGAAATGCCCGTCGCGCGCCGCCAGCCGGCGCGCGATCAGGTCCCGCTCGCCCTTGAGATAGACGATGCGGACGTCGGGGCGATTGCCAACCAGGATAGCGCGATAAGCCCGTTTGAGCGCCGAGCACGCGACGGTGCCATGATTGCCGACACGCCGCGTCGCGTCGATCCAGGCGGCAATACCATGCAGCCAGGGCCAGCGATCCTCATCGGTGAGTGGCACGCCGCCATGCATCTTCTCGACGTTCGACGGCGGGTGGAACCAGTCACCCTCCTCGAAGATCCAATTCAGTCGGTGCGCGAGCATCGACGCAATCGTACTCTTGCCGCAGCCGGAGACTCCCATCACCACGACGATGGAAGGATTCCCCACGGGCGAAGCGGCTTCGTTGTCAGATTCTGAGCCTCGTGTCCGGCGCGACGGAGTAGGCCGATGACGCGGCGCAACTGCGGATGTCCGCTTCTTACGGCGTTTGATCATGAGCATGCGACTTGGCGTTGACCCGCCACCTGAACGAAAGGTCGACTTCGCCAGCAAGGATAGCATAGCGCGGGCGCTATCCGTGTGAACCGGTCAATTTGGATAGGCGATCTCGCCCGCGTAATTCAACTCCGACCACTGAGTTCCAAGTGATTTGGCGGAAAAGGCCCATATCCTCACTGGATCCGACTCCCAACATGCTGAGCTCCGCATGGATTGTGATCGAAGGCGCCGCTCGCCCGGCTGCTTCTCGCCCGGCGCCGTTCACGGCCCTCAATCGGTTTCACTGCGTGGCCACGACCGCGTGGGACAGGTAGAGAAAAAGAGCGCAGCCCAGAAGGACCAGTAAGAGAGCAAGCGCCACGTCGATCCGCGCTCCCGGGCCTGGGTGCGGCTCTTCGCTGTCGATGTTCTTCGCGGTGACCAGAAAGCGGACCGCTGCGATGGCGACTATGGCGGTGCCAAGGATGATAAGCGCCAGTCCAGCGATGTTGCCGAATGTTTGGCCCGGCAATGAGAGCGAGCGGCCGGACAACGACGG
>JAFAHL010000288.1 GCA_019237215.1 Hyphomicrobiales bacterium
CGCGCCATCCATTTGAGCACCTCGGGATGCTCGTATTGCCGCGGATAGCCGAGCTCCTGGGAGAGATCGCCCTCGCCGATGAGGATCGCGCCGATGCCCGGCACCTTTTTGAGGATATCGGGCAGCGCCTCGATGCCGCGCGTGTCCTCCATCATCAGGATCACGAACACTTCGCCCTTGGGATTGAGCGGCCACACGTCGGCGCGGGCGTAATACTCCTGCTGGCTGAGCCCCCAGTAGCGCACAGCGGCGGTCGGCCCGTCGCCGCGCAGGCCGGCGGGCTCGTACATGGGCGCGCTTTTCAGGCGCGGATAGCGGCAGGCGGCGACCGCGTTATGGGCCTCCTCCACCGATGAGATGTGCGGCCACACGATGCCGTAGGCGCCGAGATCGAGCGCCTGTTTGGCGTGGAATTGCGCTTTCTCGGCGCCGTTCGGGGGAATGCGCACCATCGGCGTGACCGCGGGCGCGAGCGAGCCGGATTTGGCGATCTGGCCGCGGTTGAGCATGTATTGCAGGCTATCGCGCAGCGCGCGGATGTCCCACGGATTGTGCTCCATCTCGTAGACGATGCCGTCGTACTTGGCCGCCGACATCGCGATCGCGGTCTCCGGATCGGCTTGGCAGAACGACGTGAATGTCGGCTTGCCGGTCTCCAGGGCGCGGATCACGCCGTTCAAACGCGGAATGTCGGCCATGCTTTTCCCCTGCGCTCGTGTTGTTGCTCGCATCCTAACAGACCCCAATCCCGGTTTGACAATGATGAAGGCCGGTTCGTAGCATTCAGCCCTGGCGGGCCGGGCCTTTCGGTCCTGCGTTCACGGGCATGCGCCCCCACTTACCTAAAAGCGACGGTGTCATGATCATCGATTGCCACGGCCACTACACGACCGAGCCGAAAGACCTGCTGCGATGGCGCAAGGAACAGGTGGAGCGCGTCAAGGAGCCGGCCAAGCAGCCCTCCAAGGCGTCGCTGAAGGTCACCGACGACGAGATCCGCGAGAGCCTCGAAGGCGCGCAGCTCAAGCTTCAGCGCGAGCGCGGGACCGACGTCACCATCTTCTCCCCGCGCGCCATGGGCATGAGCCACCACATCGGCGATTACAACGTGAGTCTGGCCTGGTCGCAGGTGTGCAACGAGATGATCCATCGCGTCTGCACGCTCTATCCCGACAATTTCATCGGTGTGTGCCAATTGCCGCAATCGCCGGGCGTTTCTCCCGACAGCTGCATCGGGGAGCTCGAGCGCTGCGTGAAGGAATTCGGTTTCGTCGGTTGCAACCTCAATCCCGATCCCTCGGGTGGTCACTGGACCGCGCCGCCGCTGACCGACCGTTGGTGGTACAAATTCTACGAGAAGATGGTGGAGCTCGACGTGCCCGCGATGGTGCACGTGAGCGCGTCGTGCAATCCCGCCTTCCACGGCACCGGCGCGCACTACATCAACGCCGACACCACCGCGTTCATGCAGCTCATCATGGGCGACCTGTTCAAGGATTTCCCCAGCTTGAAGCTGATCATCCCCCATGGCGGCGGCGCGGTGCCGTTCCACTGGGGCCGCTATCGCGGCTTGGCGCTCAACAACAAGCGGCCGCCGCTCGACGAGATGATGAAGGACAACGTGTGGTTCGACACCTGCGTCTATCATCAGCCCGGCATCGACCTGCTGACCAAGGTGGTGCCGATCGACAATATTCTGTTCGCCTCCGAGATGGTCGGCGCGGTGCGCGGCAAGGACCCGCAGACCGGACAGGATTTCGACGACACCAAGCGCTATGTCGACCACGCGCCGGGGCTTTCGGCCGAGGACAAAAAGAAAATCTTCGAGGGCAACGCGCTGCGCGCCTATCCCCGCCTCAAGAGCAAGCTGCGCGCCAAGGCGCCGGCGCGCGCGTAGCGGAACGAGGGGCCGCTCGGATCAGCGGCACATTCTTTTGTGTGTGCGTAGTCGGTACTGATCTTGGCTTGGGCACGCGATTTGCATGATCGTTCACGCAAGCGCAGTTCCCGATGGAATCGAATCGAGAGCGACAAGCTCGGTCTGCTCCCTCCCCCCTTGTGGGGGAGGGCTGGGGAGGGGGGTGGTGCAGGTTGGCTATACAGGCGCGCGAATCTCGCGACCCCCACCCCCAACCCCTCCCCAGCCGGCTGCGGGCTTGCCCGCTTCCGGCAAATTTAAAAGTGACCAAACCCGGGCAAGCCGGGGTTTGGGTGGGGAGGGGAGCACACCGAGTGCGCGATAATATTCTGCGTCAAGCCCAAGGGGGCGCGCTTTAGAGCAACCTAGGAGGACACCGCGATATGGCACTCCATCGGCGTTCTTTCCTCAAGCTCGCCGGCATCGCCGGCACCGGCAGTGCATTCGGCGTTTTCGCCCCCGCGATCGTTCGCGCCGCGACTGCGATCAAGCTCACGCTGCCATGGCTGCCGCTGGGCACCTACAGCTTCACCTTCGCCGCCAAGAAGCTCGGCTACTGGGAGAAACGCGGTCTCGACGTCACCATCGACCGCGGCTTCGGCTCGACCAAGGTCTGCGTCCCGGTCGACCAGGGCCAATACGACTTCGGCCTCCTCGACATGGCCGTTCAGGCGGGCTGCGTCGGCCGTGGTCTCGACCTCGTGGCGATCGCCGGCATTTGGCCGCGCTCGCCGATCGGCATCTTCTCGCTCAAGGAACTCAACATCACCGAGCCGAAGCAGCTCGAGGGCCAGTCGATCGGCTTCGACGTCGGCGGCGGCGAGTTCCAGCTTTGGCCGGCCTTCGTGAAAGCAACCGGCATCGACGCCGGCAAGGTCAACATCGTCACCATGGATGCGCCCGGCTTGATGCGGGCCGCCGCCGACAAGCAGCTCAAAGTGATCGGCAACTTCTTCGGCAGCATTGCGCCCACGTTCTGGGCCAATCGCATCGCGATCAACGCCATGTTCTACGAAGACTACGGCGTCAAGATGTGCAGCGTCGTCGCCGCCTGCAAACGTGCGACGATCGAGAAAAAGCCGGAGATCTGCAAGGCGTTCGTCGACGGCCTCATGGAGGGACTCAAATTCGCTTACCTCAACCCGGAAAAGGCGATCGATCTGCATGTCGAAAGCCTCAAGGAATTTCAGGGCGGCGCGCCGGCCACGCGTGAAGTCTTGTTCTACGGACAGGAGGTCGGCACGTCCTTAGGCTTTGTTCCTGCCTTCAAGGAACACGGGCTCGGCACCATCGATCCGCAGCTTGCCGAGGTCACGCGGCAGTCGGTCGAGACCTATATGGGGATCAAGAACATCCCGCCGGCAAACGAGCTCTACACCAACCAGTTCGTTGGCGCGGTGAAGCTGACCCCGGCGGAATGGACCGACGTGGAACAACGGGTCAAAAAAGAGCTGCCGTCGATGCGGGGATGACCCCATCGCAAGGTCTGCTGGAAAAGCTGCAACGCCGTCGCAGGCCGCTCATCCATCGACGCCCGCGCGAGCATCCGTGTGCTCACTTCTCTGAGCCAATGGCCTTTCCCAGGCGCTCGGCCGTCTCGGGCGGGACCGACGAAATCATCGCAATGATCCTGTCGACCGCTTCGCCCGCGAGCGGCGCGACGTCGATCCCCATCGTGCGGGCGTCGGCGAGAAAATCGTCGTCGTGCGCCAGCGCCGCGAAGGCGGCCTTTAACGCTGTCAACCGCTCGGGCGCGATGCCTGGCGGCGCGATGACCGGCCGCGCCAAGGTCTTCTGCGTCAGGTAAAGCTCCATCACTTTGCGCTCCGCATCGGTCTTGACGAAATCGAGCGCGGACGGAAGATCGGCGAGCTCCGGCTCTTTGTGCAGGGCCACCTGCATCAGCAGCGAAATTTTCTTGTCGCGCAGCCAATCAGGCCGCGCAGTTTTCATGCTCGACCACGACCAATCGCCGATGCCCTGCACTTCCCCTCTCTCCATCGCCAGAATGATTTCGGTGGTGCCGGGGTAGCCGTTGACGACCTTGAACTTCGTGCCGATGAGCGCGTTCAAGAGCCGCGGCGTCGTCTCCGGATCGACGCCGGTGGTGCCGCCGGCGATCAGCTCCTGCACGAAAAGGTCGTTGGCCGACTTGTGCGGCGCGGTGTGCCACGCCGCCACCAGGGCCACTTCGCTGTTGATGCTTCCGATCCAGTTGAGACCGGCGAGATCGAAGCGTACCGATTGCGGGCTCCAGTGCTTTATCAGCAACATGCTCCGCATCACGAGGGCGATGACGGAGCCGTCCCGGGCCGCGGCATTGTAGACGTAATTGGTCGCCGCGAGACTGCCCGCGCCCGGCATGTTCTGCACGATGATGGTCGGATTGCCCGGGATATGCTTGCCGAGGTGACGCGCCACCAGACGCGCTTGTCGGTCGTAGCCGCCGCCCGCGCTGGCGCCGACGATGAACGTGATCTGCCTGCCGGCGTAGAATTGCGAAACCGATTGCGCCGCGGCGCTTCCTGCGGCGAAGAGCACGGCAGCCGCGAGCACAAGCGCGACACGGTTCATCGACGCTCCAATCTATAATCTATCCATGCTCGCAACTGTCCCGAGACGTCGGGGTGCCGCGAGGATGGTAGCACGCAATAGGGTCTGACGTTCCCGATCGATCCGCGCTTAAAACATTACTTTGATTGCACGCTCCAACGTTCCGCGCCGACCACGTCCGGCTGGCAGTTTTGTCCGCGAGGGTCTATTTTTCAGGACGCGTGCGCCGACCCCCTTCTCGGACCGCAATGAGCGAGGATGATCATGGGCATCGAAGCGCTGGGCTATATCGGGGTTCGCGCCAAGGACGTGGGCGACTGGGCGAGCTACGGCGAGAATTTCCTCGGCCTGCAGCGCATCGACAAGAGCCGCTCGAGCCTCGCCTTCCGCATGGATGATCGCAAGCAGCGCCTCGTGGTCGACGCCGACGGCGGGCAGGGCATCGGCTTCTTCGGCTGGGAGGTCGCCGACGCCGCGGCGCTTAACGCCGTGGCGGCGCGCATCGAGGCGGCCGGCACCAAGGTCGCGCGCGGCTCGCGCGCGCTCGCCGGCGAGCGCCACGTCGAGGACTTGATCGTGCTCAACGACCCCGGCGGCAATCGGCTCGAAATCTTCCATGGCGCCGAAACCACGGCCGATCCGTTCAAGCCCGGCCGCAACATTTCCGGCTTCCGCACCGGCCCGCTCGGCATGGGCCACGTGGTGATGCATTTCGAGCGCATCGCCGAGGTGATGGCGTTCTATCAGAACGTCCTCGAGTTCAAGCTCAGCGACTATTGGCTGCGCCCGTTTCCCGGCTATTTCTTCCACGTCAATGCGCGCCATCACAGCATCGCCTTCGTCGAGAGCGGCATCAACATGGTCCATCACATGATGATGGAGCTCTACAGCTTCGACGACGTGGGCCAAGGCTACGATCTCGCGCTCGGCGAGCCCGAGCGCATCGGCGTCACGCTGGGCCGCCATTCCGGCGATTACGTCACCTCGTTCTACACCTGGAACCCGTCGGGCTTTTTGGTCGAGTACGGCTGGGGCGGCCAGCTGATCGACGACAGCACCTGGACGCCGTTCGAGCGCAAATTCGGTCCGAGCCTGTGGGGGCACGAGCGGCGTTGGATGTCGGCGGAAAAGAAGGAGGACTCGCGCCGCCTCTGCATCGAGGCCGCCGAGAACGGCCAGCGCCAGCCGGTCCAGGTGCTCGCGGGCAATTACAATCTCATGCCCGGCATCTGCCCCTGGTGGGACAGCATGAAGCAGGGCCGTAAGGCGGGGTGATCGTCTTTCCTTGCACGCGCTCGCGTCGCGGCACCCGGCCGCGTGGAGCGTGCAAGCGAGATGGAATTACCTCTGAGGCGATGGATGCCGCGCGTGCGCCCGACGGCGCGCGACGCTGACTTGGCCGACCAATTTCAACGGTTGTTATGCATTAACGCATATTGCCCCACGGGTCCGCTTTCTTCGCCGGCTGTCCGCGATCGGTCCTTTTGATCGCGTCTTTGTAAGCCTTCTCGATTTCGTCGGCCTCTTTCCTTTTCTCCTCCGCGGCCTTGTACTGCTCGGCCTTGGTGGGATCTTCCGCAGCAAATGCGGGCATCGTCAATGATGCGATGATAAATGCGGGCACCGCCAATGATGCGACGATCGCAGCGATCGCAAGAACTCTCATTTTCGATCTCCCCCCTCTACAAGGGACGCTCTCATTAAGACAGCCACAAGGTTAAATTACGACAAAAAACGCGCCGAATTTGGGGCCTACCCCTCGCCCGCCGATCTGCGCAGCGCGGCG
>JAFAHL010000293.1 GCA_019237215.1 Hyphomicrobiales bacterium
TCAGCCCGACGTCGAATTCGTGACCGAGCAAGCCCCGCCGCTCGGCAAGGTCGATGCCGGCGCGGTCGTGCAGGCGATCGATGACGCCAAGCCCGACGCCATCTTCAACGTGCTGTTCGCAGCAGACCTCGCCAAGCTGGTGCGCGAGGGCACCACGCGCGGCACGTTCAAGAATCGCGTCGTCGTGAGCCTGCTTGCGGGCGAGCCGGAATATCTCGATCCGCTCAAAGACGAGGCCCCGGTCGGATGGATCGTCACCGGCTATCCCTGGGATGCGATCAACACGCCGGCGCACAAGGCGTTCGTCGCGGCTTATCAAAAGCGTTGGAACGACTATCCCCGTCTCGGTTCGGTGGTCGGCTACGACACCATCAATTCGCTCGCCGCCGGCATCGCCAAGGCGGGCTCGACCGATACCGACAAGCTCGTCGCCGCATTCCGCGGGCTCAAGGTCGAAGGTCCCTTGGGGCCGTTCGAATTCCGCGCCAACGACCATCAAGCGACGATGGGCGCCTATGTCGGCAAGATCGCGCTGAAGGACGGCAAGGGGACGATGTCCGACTTCAGATATGTCGACGGGGCGAGCGTGCTGCCGTCCGACGAGGAGGTGAAGAAGCTGCGACCGGCAGCGGCGATGAATTGACGGCGCCTGGGGCTACAGCGCAGTCGTCATTATAATGCCTCTCCCACCCGAACTCGGGCTCGCCCGAGTTCGGGCGCTTTGAAAGCTGGCCGAAGTCGCATGAACCCGACTTCGGCTGGGGCCGGGCACCATACGCGACAGCCGTGCCGCAGCTAGGTCCTGCTGCAATCCGGATTGCCGATACGCAAATCGCACTTCCTCCGCTCATGCGTGCCTCGCGGCTTCTCGTCTCATGACTCTCGAAGCCCTCCTCTTTCAGGCGCTCAACGGGCTCGCCGCGGCGTCGAGCCTGTTTTTCGTGGGCGCCGGGCTGTCGCTTATTTTCGGCGTCACCCGCATCATCAATATCGCCCACGGCTCGTTCTACATGCTGGGGCTCTATCTCGCCGCGACCTTCGCCACCAAGGTGGGCGGCGCGCTCGGCTTCTGGGGCGGCATCGCCGCGGCCGGATTGATGGTGGCGGCGCTCGGGGCGCTGATCGAGATGCTGCTGTTGCGCCGCATCTATCAGGCGCCGGAGCTGTTCCAACTGCTCGCCACCTTCGCGCTGGTCCTGATCATCAACGACGCGGCGCAATATGTGTGGGGACCCGAAGACCTGCTCGGGCCGCGCGCTCCGGGCTTGCGCGGCTCGGTCGAAATTCTCGGGCGCAACTTTCCGAGCTACGACCTTTTCCTGATCGTCATCGGTCCGCTCGTCCTGCTGCTGCTTCACCTGATGCTGGCAAAGACCCGCTTCGGGCGACTGATCCGCGCGGCCACCCAGGACCGCGAGATGGTCGGCGCGCTCGGCGTCAACCAGGCCATGCTGTTCACCGTGGTGTTCGTGCTCGGCGCCTTCCTTGCCGGCTTCGGGGGCGCGCTGCAGGTGGCGCGCGAGCCCGCCAATCTCGGGCTCGACCTGGCCGTCATCAGCGACGCCTTCGTCGTCGTAGTGGTCGGCGGCATGGGCTCGGTCACCGGCGCCTTCCTGGCGGCCGTCATCATCGCCGAAGTGAAGGCGCTGTGCATCGGGATCGGCCTCGTTCATTTCGGCGCGTTTGCCCTCAATTTCTCCAAGCTCACGCTGGTGGCGGAATTCCTGGTGATGGCGATCGTTCTGATCGCGCGGCCCTATGGCTTGCTCGGCCGCCCGCAAGGCGCGGTGCGCAATCCGGCCGAGATCGAGGATCCGATCCGGCCTGCGACCTGGCCGCTCAAGCTTGCCGCCGCCGCCGTGCTCGTCGGCGTTGCGCTGCTCCCGTTCGCATACAAGTCCTCGCCCTACGCGCTGGTGCTCGGCATCGACGTGCTGATCGCGATCCTGTTCGCGACCTCGCTGCATTTCATCATGGGTCCCGGCGGCATGCATTCCTTCGGCCACGCCGCCTATTTCGGCCTCGGCGCCTATGGCGCGGCGCTGATGGTGAAGTTCTTGGCGGCGCCGACGGCGGTCGCGCTCATCGTTGCGCCGCTCGCGGCGCTGATGGGGGCATTGCTGTTCGGCTGGTTCGCGGTGCGGCTTTCCGGCGTCTACCTCGCGATGCTCACGCTCGCCTTCGCGCAGATCGTATGGTCGATTCTGTTCCAGTGGGAGGACGTCACCGGCGGCTCCAACGGCATTCTCGGCATCTGGCCGCGGGCACCATTCGACAGCCGCCCGGCCTTTTATCTCTTGACGCTGGCGATCGCGGTCGCCGGCGTTCTCGTCGTGCGTCGCTTCCTGTTCGCGCCGTTCGGCTACGCCATGCGCGCCGGACGCGACTCTCCCCTGCGCGCGGAATCGATCGGCATCAACGTCAAGCGCGTGCACTGGATCGGCTTTGCCATCGCAGGCGCCTTCGCCGGCATCGCCGGCGGCAGCTTCGCCTTTGCCAAGGGAACGATTTCCCCCGACGTCGCCTGGGTGTCGCGTTCGATCGACGCCATGGTCATGGTGCTCCTGGGCGGCATCCAGACCCTGACCGGCCCGATCGTCGGCGCCGCCGTTTTCACGTTTCTGCAGGATAACGTCATGCGCCAGACCGCGTTCTGGCGCGGCCTGCTCGGCGCGGTGATCCTGCTGCTGGTGCTGGTGTTCCCGGGCGGCATCGTCGGTGCGCTGAGCAAGCGGATGGCGGCGCGGAGAAAGCCGGCATGAGCGTGCTCCGCGTTCGCAACCTGTCGAAGGCCTTCGGCGGCGTGCACGCGGTCGAGGACGTCAGCTTCGACGTCGGCGAAGGCGAGTTCCTGGCGCTGATCGGCCCCAACGGCGCGGGAAAATCGACGTGTTTCAACATGATCAACGGGCAGCTCGCGCCCGATCGCGGCGATATCGAATTCGCCGACCGCAGCATCGTCGGATGCAAGCCGCGCGACATTTGGCGGCTCGGCGTCGGCCGCACCTTTCAGGTGGCGGCGACCTTCGGCTCGATGACGGTGGCCGAGAACGTCCAGATGGCGCTGGTGAGCCATCATAACGAGATCTTCCGCTTCGGCGCGGCATTCGCCGCCCGCCATCGCGAGAGGGCGGTCGAGCTCCTCGCCCAGGTCGGCATGGCAGACGCGGCCGAGCGTGCGTGCAAGGAGCTTGCCTACGGCGACGTGAAGCGCGTCGAGCTCGCTATCGCGCTTGCGAACGAGCCGCGGCTGCTGCTGATGGACGAACCAACCGCCGGCATGGCGCCGCGCGAGCGCAATGATCTGATCGGCTTGGTGAAGCGGCTGGTGATCGAGCGCCGGATTTCGGTGTTGTTCACCGAACATTCGATGGACGTGGTGTTCGCCTATGCCGACCGCATCATCGTGCTGGCCCGCGGCGTCGTGATCGCTGACGGCAATGCCGAAGCCATCCGCGACAACGCGCAGGTGCAGCAGGTCTATCTCGGAACCGGCCGCGCCTTCACGCCCGCCGCCGGGGCGCGGCCATGAGCGCGGCAATGAGCGCGGCCATGCTCGAGGTGGAGAATCTCAAGGCGTGGTACGGGGCGGCGCAAATCCTGTTCGAGCTGTCCTTCCACGTCGGTCGCGGCGAGGTGGTCGCGCTCATGGGACGCAATGGCGCCGGCAAATCCACGACGTTCAAGGCGCTGATGGCGCTGATCCCGCAACGCAGCGGGACGGTCCGCTTCCTGGGCGAGAACATCTCCCAGCTCAAGCCGTTCGAGATCGCGCGGCGGGGGCTGGGCTTCGTGCCGGAGGACCGGCGCATCTTCTCGGATCTGACGGTCGCCGAGAATCTCGACATCGGCCGCCAGCCGATCCGATACGATCCGGACGGGCGGCCCGCACCGTCATGGACCCTCGAAAAGCTCTTCACCATCTTTCCCAATCTCCGCGAGATGCCCGGTCGCCGCGGCGCCCATATGAGCGGCGGCGAGCAACAGATGCTGACCGTTGCCCGCACGCTGATGGGTAATCCCCTGCTGGTGTTGCTCGACGAACCCTCCGAAGGCGTTGCACCGGTGATCGTGGAGCAGATGGCAAACACCATCATCGAGCTCAAGAAGGAAGGACTGTCGGTGCTGCTGTCCGAGCAGAACATCCATTTCGCGGAACTCGTCTGCGACCGCGCCTATGTTCTCGAGAAAGGACAATTGCAATGGCACGGCCGCATGGCCGAGCTGGCCAATGATGTCGCGGTGCAACGCCGGCTTCTGTCGGTATGACTTCAGCGCCGGAGGCGATCAGCGGCCGCGCTCAAGAATCGCGCGCAGCCGCTGCGGCGTCACCGGCAGGCGGGTGATTGCGCCCGGGATACCGACCGCATCGTCGATGGCCGCGGCGACCGCCGCGCCGACCGCGTTGACGCCGCCCTCCCCCGCGCCTTTCAAACCGAGCGGATTGAGCGGTGACGGCGCATCCTCCGTGATCAGCACGTCGAGTGCCGGCACTTCCCGCGCTGTCGGCATGAGGTAATCGGCGAAATTTACCGACAACGGTTCGCCGCGCTCGTCGTAGAGGAATTCCTCGAGCAGCGCGCCGCCGACTCCCTGCGCGAAGCCGCCCGCGAGCTGACCTTCGATCAGCATCGGATTGACCGCCCGGCCGACGTCGTAGGCCAGCAGATAACGCTCGATCGTTACGCCGCCGGTCTCGCGATCAACTTTGGCGACGGCAATGTGCACGCCATAGGGATAGTTCATGTGATCGGTGTAGAACCAGCCCTCGGCCGAAAGCCCCGGCGCGCGCGCGCCGCGCAGTTTCGAAGCCGGCTCGAGTGCCGCGGCGATCTCGCCCAGCGTCATGGAAGGCCCTGCGGCCCCCTTGCGCATCACCTTGCCGTCGACCACCGCGAGCGCATCGGCGTCCTGCTGCATGAGCTCGGCCGCGACCTCGATCGCCTTTGCGCGCACCTCGACCGCGGCGCGGCGAGTCGCCTCGCCTGTCATGACCGTGGCCCGGGATGCGAATGCCCCCATCCCGAATGGGATGCGGTCGGTGCGGCCGTGCACGACCCGCACGCGCCGATAATCGACGCCGAGCGCATCGGCGCAGATCTGCGCCACCACTGTTTCGATGCCCTGGCCGAGGGAAGCCGCCCCGGTCACGACCT
>JAFAHL010000349.1 GCA_019237215.1 Hyphomicrobiales bacterium
AATTAAACCTATTGACCCGGCAGAGCCCTGAGGAGCGGACCTGCCATCGTGTGTCGGCCCCCGAACCCGCGTCGCTTGCAGCTTGGCGCGCGGACTAGGTGCATGGGGGTAATCCTGTCCGCGGAGGGTTCCAATTGCAAATGAAAACCCGCCTAAAACCCGCGAGTTTGCGCAATATCTCGGCGTTTGTTGCCGTTCGGCAACAAATATGTGGCGCACCCGTGGCTTGTTGGACACACTTTTGCGGAAGACCGTACTGACGGGCCGCGTGCGCGCATTTCTTGCCCGCCGCGAGCGCTCGACGCATGATCGCGTCCCCTGGTGCGACGTCGCCCCCTTCAGCCCGAGGAGAATCCATGAAGCTCGTCCGCTTCGGCCCGCGCGGCCGTGAAAAGCCTGGAATCATCGACTCCAAAGGCGGCATCCGCGACCTCTCGAAAGTGGTGTCGGATATCGCCGGAGAGGCGCTCTCGCCCAAGGGCCTTGCCAAGATTCGCAAGACCGCGGTCGACAAGCTGCCGCTCGTTCGCGGCAATCCACGCCTGGGCGCTTGCGTCGGCGGCATCGGCAATTTCATCGCCATCGGACTCAACTATTCCGACCACGCGGCCGAGACCGGCTCGCCGATTCCGAAAGAGCCGATCATCTTCAACAAGGTGACGTCCTGCATCTGCGGGCCCAACGACGACACGATCATTCCCAAGCAGTCGAGCAAGCTCGATTGGGAGGTCGAGATCGCCATCGTCATCGGCCAGCGCGCGCGCTACCTGTCGAAAGACAAGGCCTTGGATGTCGTCGCCGGCTACTGCCTGGCGAACGACGTTTCGGAGCGCGTGTTCCAGATCGAGCGCGCCGGGCAATGGACCAAGGGCAAAAGCGCCGAGACCTTCGGCCCCCTCGGCCCCTGGTTGGTCACCAAGGACGAGATCAAGGACCCGCAGCGCCTCGACATGTGGCTCGACGTCAACGGCGAGAAGCGCCAGCGCGGCAACACCAAAACCATGATTTTCGACTGCAAGCACCTCGTCTGGTACTGCTCGCAGTTCTTCGTGCTGGAGCCGGGCGACGTCATCACCACCGGCACGCCGCCGGGCGTCGGGCTCGGCATGAAGCCGGAGCCGAAATTCCTCAAGGCCGGCGACGTGGTCACGCTCGGGATCGACGGCCTGGGCGAGCAGCGCCAGAAGGTGGTGAAGGGGAAGGCGTAGCTGCGGCAGCGGGCGACGCCAGCCATAGCGCCTCGAAGACGCGCGTTTGCGCGCTTTGGGCGGGCTGCTCAGGATGAGGGCGAAGCTTGCATTCACCACCAGGCGTGGAAGTGGTGCGTCGGGCCGTGGCCCGAGCCGATCTTGATGCGGCTCGCGGCGGCGAGCGCTTGCGTCACGTAGGTCTTGGCGGCGCCCACCGCCTCCGTCAGACCAAGCCCCTTGGCGAGGCCGGCGGCGATCGCCGACGACAGCGTGCAGCCGGTGCCATGGGTATTTTGGGTCGCGATGCGCTCGGCGGCGAGGCGCACGGATGCGCTCGGCTCGATCAGGAGATCGACGCTCTCGGCGCCGCTGCCATGACCGCCTTTGAGGAGCACCGCCCGCGGCCCCAACGCAAGCAACCGCTCGCCTTGCGCGCGCATCTCGCTCTCGTTGCGGGCGATCGGCGCATCGAGCAACGCCGCCGCCTCCGGCAGGTTCGGCGTGAGGACGAGCGCGCGCGGGATGAGCGCGCGCTTGAGCGTTTCGATTGCGTCGGCGGCAAGAAGCTTGTCGCCCGAGGCTGCGATCATCACCGGATCGAGCACGATTTTGTCCTGCCGCCAGCGCTCGAGCCCGGCCGCGATCGCTTCGATGACGCCCCGCTGGGAGACCATCCCGATCTTGACCGCGCCGACATCGAGATCGGAAAAAACCGCCTCCATTTGCGCGACGACGAATTGCGCCGGCACGTCGTGGATCGCGCTCACGCCCTTGGTGTTCTGCGCCGTGAGCGCGGTGACGACCGAGGCGCCGTAGACGCCGAGCGCCGAGAACGTCTTGAGATCGGCCTGGATGCCGGCGCCGCCGCCCGAATCCGAGCCGGCGATGGTGAGCGCGATCGGCGTCATCACCGCCCCCGCTGCACGAGCGCGCGCTCGACGACGCCGCGCAGATCGCGCGCGGCCGCCCGCGGATCGTCCTTGCGCGCGAGCGCCGAGATCACCGCGACGCCGTCAGCGCCGGCGGCAATGGCCTCGCCGGCATTGCCGGCGTCGATGCCGGCAATGGCGCAGAGCGGAAATCGAGCGGCGCGCCGGCGCAACACGCCGACGATGCGCGCCAACCCGGCGGGCCCGATCGGCGGGGTAGGATTGTCCTTCGAGGAGGTGGCAAACACGCCCCCGATGCCTGCGTAGTCGAGGAGATCGATGGGCGCCGCCTCGGCCTGCTCGACGGTTTTCACCGAAAGCCCGATGATCGCGTCGGCGCCGAGCAATCGCCGGGCATCCTCCACCGCCATGTCGTCTTGCCCCACATGCGCGCCGTCGGCTCCCGCGGCCAGCGCGACGTCGATGCGGTCGTTGATCAGCAGCGGGACGTTGAGCGGCGCGAGTTCCGCCTTGATCGCCCGCGCACGCGCGACCATGCGCCGCGTGTCGCTGTGCTTGTCCCGCAGTTGCACCAGCGTCGCACCGCCGAGCGCGACCAGCCGCGCGAGAACCGCGAGATCGCGGCCCCCCGCGCGTTCGGGGTCGACGAGGGCATAGAGGCGAAGGTCAACGCGCATTACGGCATCGACGATAGCATGAGCTGCCGCGACATGCTCGACGCGCCAGCGGCCCTTGCCTCGCCCAGCCGTATTTGCTGGATTGCCGCTTGCGGTGGAGCGCCGCGCGGAGGCGTGAATGGTGCCCTTCTTCGTCCAGATCAAATGCCAACTCGGCCAATCCTACGAAGTGGCGAACAAGCTCGCGGATGCCGAGCTCGCTTCCGAGATCTATTCGACCGCCGGCGATTTCGACCTGCTGGTGAAATTCTACGTCGAGGACAAGACCGACATCGGCCATTTCGTCAACGAGAAGGTGCAGACCATCCCGGGCATCCAAGACACGCGCACCATCATCACATTCAAAGCATTCTGAGCCGCAGCTGATTGTCCGGCACACATTGGCTGTCGTCCCCGCGCATAGCGCGTCGCTAAGGGCGTTCACGCCCGTCCATAGCCCGCGAAGACGGGCGTAAACGCCCTTTAGGACGGGCTATGGACGCGCGTGAACGCGCTTGTGCGGGGACCCATAATCACCGCCTCTGGAATATGGTTCCCCGCTACGGGGTCCCCGCCACGCAAAGCGCGTCACAGACGCGCGTAAACACGCTTTTGCTTGTCGCGGGGTGCCCCTCGCGGGGACGACAGTCGGTCCTCCTCAAGGGTGCTTCGGTCCTTCAACCGGCGGCAGCGATTTGATGTAGAGCGCGATCGCGGCACGATCCTCCGCTGAGAGCTTCGACGTATTGGCGACCACGGCCGCCATCAGGCCACCCACCGAATCGCCGTTGGGCATGTCTCCGCTCTCGAGGATGCGTTCGATGTCGCGCTCGGAGTAGTCGCCGATCCCTGCCGGCGTGATGTTCGCAACCCACCCGTCGCCGCCTTCCGGATCGGGCCCGCCGGCAAAGCGCTCGCTTGCGATGATGCCGCCGAGGCGATTGCGCGGGCTGTGGCACTCCGCGCAATGGCCCGGGCCGTTGACCAGGTAAGCGCCGCGATTCCACTGCGCCGACTTGGATGTGTTGGGCCTGAACTGCTCACCGTCGAGAAAAAGAAATTTCCAGCCTCCGAGCATGCGGCGGATCTTGAAAGGGAGCGGCAGGTCGTGGTCGCGCACCTTGCCTTGCACCGCCGGCAGCGTCTTGAGGTAGGCGAACAGGTCGCGCACGTCCTCCAGCCGCATGCGCTGGTAGGAGGTGTAGGGGAAGGCCGGATAGTAATGGCTGCCGTCGGGCGAGGTGCCCTTCCACATGGCCGTGACGAAATCCGCCTCGCTCCAGCCGCCGATGCCGTCGTTGCGGTCGGGCGAGATGTTCGGGGGATAAAACGTGCCGAACGGAGATTTCAGGCCAAGCCCGCCGCCGAGCTTCGTCTTGTCGTCCTGATTGGGAGTAGCATGGCACGAGGCGCAGCCGCCGGCGTAAAACATGGTTTTGCCGTTGTCGAGGTTGGGCGTGTAAGACCCGAGCGCGTCCGCGGACACGCGCGCCGGCATGGTGATGAACCAGAATGCCGCGGCGCCGATCACCGCGAGAATCACCACCAGCATCACGACCTTGCGCAGCATCGGGCCGCCCTTTTCAGGTTCGATCTGATCTCGTCGCCTGCGAAGCGCGGCTCGCCATCAAAGCCGGGGGCGGCTCGTCGCGCCGACGGCCGCCCCCGATTGCGAGGAGCGCAAACGATTACGACGTCTTTTTGCGGTAGGTCTGATGGCAGCCGCCGCAATTCTTGCGCACCTCGGTGATTTGGACCTTGAAGCTGTCGAAGTCCTTGGTCGCGGCCTCGGCCGCCTTGGCGTCGCTGGCGAACTTGGCGAGCTTGGCGGTAAAATCGGCCTTGTTCTCCCAAATCGCCGGCAATGCCGCGGTATCCCCGCCGCTCTTGGAATTGTCAGGGAAGAGGGTCGGCGCCTTCTCGCCCGCCTCGGCGAAGGTTGCGAACACCTTTTTCGCTGCATCGAGATTGAAGGGCTGCTTGGCCTCCAGCATGTCGGTGGCAACCTTGCTTTGGTTGCCGTTGGCCTTCATCAGCGCCTTGCGGGCGGCGATCGGGTCGCTTTGTGCCACCAGCGCGGTGGCGCCGAACGCGAGCATTGCAACGACGAGCGCAGTGCGGATCATTCTCTTGCTCCCTCTGTGAATTGATTTCCGCGCCGGGCGGCGCGGGTTGGTGGGCATCGCGTAAACATCCCGATCGATTTTTTTATTCCCGGTGGCGGGAAAGCTCCAACTCCGCCGGCCTTCGCCAAACTCGAAATTCCTCCGTGTTTGCAGCGATTTCGCACAGGAACTTCAAATTTTGAACCCCGCCGCCGTCGAAGCGCGCGCGGCCGCGTGCCGCAGACGCCTCGGGCTTTCGAACCCTAACGATCACGATTGCGTGAACCGCGCAATCCGGGGGGCGGGTCACAGCGTATGCACCCGCCTGCCCTCCGCAATCGCCGCCCACACGCGCTCCGCCGTCGCCGGCATGTCCACATGGCGGATGCGGTAAGCCCGCCAGAGCGCGTCGACGACGGCGTTCATCACCGCCGGGCAAGACCCGATCGCCCCCGCCTCCCCCGCCCCTTTCACCCCCAACGGATTGGTCCGGCATGGCACGTTGCGCGTCTCGAAGGCGAGCGGCGGGATATCGGCGGCGCGCGGCAGGGCGTAGTCCATCAACGAGGCACTGACGAGCTGTCCGGAGGAAGCGTCATAGATGGCATGCTCCATCAACGCCTGCCCGATGCCTTGCACCGTGCCGCCATGCACCTGGCCTGCCAGCAGCAGCGGATTGAGCGTCGCGCCGAAATCGTCGACCACGCAATAACTCACGATGCGCGTTGCGCCGGTATCCGGATCGATCTCGACCTCGGCGAGATGCGTGCCGTTGGGATAGGTCGCCTCCTCGGGCACGAAAGCGTCCTCGGCGACGAGCGCGCGCCGGCGCGCCTCGGGCCGCCGGGCGAGATCGGCGAATGCGATCAGCCGGTCGGTGCCCGCCACCCGCACGGCGCCGCCTTCGGCGATTTCGAGATCGCTCACCGCCGTTTCGAGCGCGTCGGCCGCAACCTCCTTGAGCATGCCGGCAAGCTTCCTGGTCGCACCGGCGAGCGATGCGCCTCCACACGGGATCGAACTCGAGCCGCCGGTGCCGGTCCCGGTGGCGATGAGATCGGTGTCGCCCTGGATCATCCGCACGCGAGCGGGTGGCAGGCGCAGGTGATCGGCGACGATCTGGGCATACGCGGTGGCGTGGCCCTGGCCCGTCGATTGCGTCCCGACGAGGACGGTGACGCCGCCATCGTCATCGAGGCGAACGCGGGCGGTGTCGGGGCCGTTGTTGCCACACGCCTCGACGTAGGTCGCGATGCCGATGCCGCGCAGCCGACCGGCCTTGCGCGACTGCGCCAGCCGCCGTTCAAATCCGTTCCAGTCGGCGGTTTCCTGCGCGCGCCGCAGGTGATCGGCGAAGTCGCCCGAATCGTAGGTCTTGCCGGTCGCCGTGGTGTAGGGCAGCGCCTTGATGAAATTCTTGCGCCGCAGCTCGTCGGGCGCAATGCCGATTTCGCGCGCGGCAACGTCCACCAGGCGCTCGATCACGTAGGCGGCTTCCGGACGTCCGGCGCCGCGGTAGGCATCAACCGGCACCGTATTGGTGAAGGCGCCGCGCACGCGCACATGGCAGGCCGCGATATCGTAGAGGCCGGGGGACATGCCGGCCCCGATGAATGGAATGAACGGCGCGTAGCAGGAAAGGTAAGCGCCCATGTCGGCGATGAGGTCGATCGCGAGGCCGAGAAAACGCCCGTTGCCGTCGAGCGCGAGCTTCGCCGTCGTGACGTTGTCGCGGCCCTGCGCGTCGCCGAGGAAGTGCTCGCTGCGGTCGGCGACCCATTTCACCGGCCGCTCGAGCCGCCGCGCCGCCAAACCGGCAAGCGCATATTCGCGATAGGGAAAGAGCTTGGTGCCGAAACCCCCGCCGACGTCGGGGGTCACGACCCGCATCTTGTCTTTGTCGATCTTGAACACGTCCGCGCACAGCAGGTCGCGGACGGTATGGCTGCCTTGGCTGCTGAGCGTCAGCGTGATGCGCGCTCCGTCGTACTCGGCGACTACGCCGCGGGTATCGAGATAGTTGGCGACGAGCCGCTGGTTGACGAGCGTGAGCGACACCGTGCGCGCCGCCTTGGCGAAGGCGCGCGCGGTCGCCTCGGCGTCACCGAGCTCGGTCTCGAACGCGAGATTGCCGCGCGCGGCGATCCTCGGCGGCCACACCAGCGGCGCGCCTGGCGCCAATGCCGCCGCCGCCCCGACCACGCGCGGCAGCGCTTCCCACTCGATCGCGATCGCTTCGGCCGCGTCGCGCGCCTGGTCCGGCGTCTGCGCCACCACAAAGGCCACCGCATCGCCGACGTGGCGCACCCGCTCGTGCGCCAGGATCGGATAGGGCGGAACGATGACCTGCGTATCGGGTATCGCCCCTTGGCACGGGAGGCCGCCGAGGTCGGCGGTGTCGCTTGCGGTGAGTAAGAGCGCGACCCCCGGCATCGCTCGGGCTGTGGCGGCGTCGGTGATGCGAAAGCGCGCATGCGCATGGGGCGAGCGCAGAACCACCGCGTGCAGCGCGCCGTCGGGGGTATGGTCGGCGACGTAGCGGCCGGCGCCGCGAACGAGAGCGTCGTCCTCTTTGCGCGTGCGCGCCCCGCCGAAACCGAACTTGGTCGGTGGCATGGGCGCGTCTATTCCGCCGGCGCGGGCGGCGCCTGCGGCGCGCGTCGGCGAGTCTTTTCCGCGATCCAGCGGCAGACCACGTAGAAGATGGGCGTGAAGACGAGCCCGAACGCCGTCACGCCGACCATGCCTGCGAACACCGCGGTCCCCAGCATCTGCCGCAGCTCCGCCCCCGCGCCGATCGCCCACACCAGCGGCATGACGCCGAAGATGAAGGCGAACGACGTCATCAGGATGGGACGCAAGCGCAGCCGCGCCGCCTCGACCGCCGCCGCAAAGCGATCGCGGCCCTGGTCCTCGAGCTGCTTGGCGAACTCCACGATCAGGATTGCGTTCTTGGCGGCAAGCCCGATCAGCACCACGAATCCCACCTGGGTGAGGATGTTGTTATCCTGCCCGCGCAGGATCACGCCGCTGATCGCGGCAACGAGGCACATCGGCACGATCATGATGACCGCGAGCGGAAGCGTCACGCTTTCGAACTGGGCGGCGAGCACCAGGAAGACGAAAACCACGGCGAGCACGAACGCGAACAGCGCGGTATTGCCGGCCCGGACTTGCTGGAAGGCGAGCGTCGTCCACTCGTAGCCGAAGCCGTCAGGCAGCGTCTCGGCGGCGAGCTTCTGCATGATGTCGATGGCCTGCCCCTGCGAATAGCCTGGCGCGGGCCCACCGTCGAGCTCGGCCGCGGGGTAAAGGTCATGGCGCGCTATCCGGTAAGGTCCTGCAATGTCGCTCACCGTCGTGAACGAGCCGAGCGGCACCGTGTTGCCGGCCGAATTGCGTACGCGGATTTTCAAAATATCCTTCACGTCCATGCGATACGGCGCGTCGGCCTGGGCGGTGACGCGGAACGTCTTGCCGAACAGATTGAAGTCGTTCACGTAGACCGAGCCGATATAGACCTGCAGCGCAGCGAACACGTCCGGGATGCTGACTCCCAGGAGCTGCGCCTTGGTACGATCGATGTCGAGATAGAGCTGCGGCGTCGAATTCTCGAACAAGGTGAAGACTTGCCTCAGGCCCGGCACTTGGTTGGCCCTGGCCATCATCGCGGTGGCCGCTTCCACCAGTGCCTGCGACCCCCGGCTCTGCCGGTCTTCGACCATCATGCGGAATCCGCCGGTGTTGCCGATGCCTGCGATCGGCGGCGGCTGCACCACCAGGACCAGCCCCTCCTGGATGCCGGAAAGCCGGCTCAACAGCTCGCGGGTGATCCCTGCGGCGGATAGCTTCGGATCACGCCCGCGGTTGGCCCAATCCTCGAGGATCAGAAACACCGCGCCGGAGTTCGGCGCATTGGTGAAGCTCGCGCCGTTGAATCCGACGATGCTCACCGCATGCGCGATGCCGGGCGTCTGCAGGCAGATCTCGACCACGCGCCGTTGCACCTCGTCGGTGCGAGCCAAGGACGAGCCTGGCGGCAACTGCAGCACCGTAATCAAATAACCGCGATCGACCTGCGGAATGAACCCGATCGGCGTATTGCGGAATTCGTTGAGACCGTAGGCCAGGATCGCAACGTAGAGAACGAGCATGACCGCGACGATGCGCACGGCGCGAGCGATCAGCCAGTGATAGCCATCGGCGAAGCGATCGAAGCCCCGGTTGAAGCCTCGGAAAAATCCATGGATCGGCCGCGCCCACCAGGCCACCCGCGCGCCCCGCCGGCGCGGCTTGAGCAGCAACGCGCACATGGCCGGCGAGAGCGTCAGCGACACGATCAGGGAGATCACGGTCGCGCTCGCAATCGTGAGCGCGAACTGGCGATAGAATTGCCCGGAAATGCCGGTGATGAAGATCGAGGGGACGAACACCGCGCACAGCACCAACGCGATGGCGATCAGGGCCTGCCCGACCTCGTCCATGCTCTTGTAGGCGGCGGCGCGCGGATCGAGTCCGGCCGCGATGTTGCGCTCGACGTTCTCCACCACGACGATCGCGTCGTCGACGACGATGCCGATGGCGAGCACGAGCCCGAACAAGGAAAGATTGTTCAGCGTGAAGCCGAACATCGACATGAAGAAGAATGTGCCGACCAGCGACACCGGAATGGCGACGATCGGAATGATGGCTGCGCGCCAAGTCTGCAGGAACAGGATCACGACCAGCACAACGAGAACGATCGCCTCCAGGATCGTTTCCGTCACGGCATCGACCGACTGCTTGATGAATTGGGTCGGATTGTAGACGATGGCGTATTTGAGGCCGGCGGGAAAGCCACTCGACAGCTGCTCCATCGTGTCGATGATGGTCTGGGCTGTGGCCAGAGCATTCGAGCCCGGCCGCTGGAAGATCCCGATCCCCAAGGCGGCATCGCGGTCGAGATACGAATTGGTCGAATAGTCCTGCGCGGCGAGCTCGATGCGGGCCACGTCGCGCAGCCGCACCACCGCACTGGCGGTCTGCTTCACCACGATGTTGTAGAACTCGTCGGGATCGGCGAGGCGGCCCAGCGTCTGCACCGCGATCTGAAACGCGCCCTGTTTGGGAATCGGCGGCTGATCGAGCACGCCGGAGGCGACGTGAACGTTCTGGCCTTGCAGCGCCAAGACGACATCGGTGGCGGTCAAACCGAGCGTCTGCAGGCGGTCGGGATCGACCCAGATGCGCATCGCATAGTCGCGGCTGCCGAAGACGGTGATCGAGCCGACGCCATCGATGCGGGTCAGAATATCCGTGACCGAGAGCGTCGCGTAGTTCGAGATGAACAAAGTGTCGCGCGAGTTGTCGGGCGAATAGAGGTGGACGACCATCATCAGATCGGGCGACTTCTTGGTCACGGTCACGCCGATGTTGCGAACGTCGCCCGGGAGCCGCGGCTGCGCGATGGCAACGCGGTTTTGCACCTGAACCTGAGCGATGTCGAGGCTGGTGCCGAGCTCGAAGCTCACGTCGATGGAAAAGCGCCCGTCCGCCGTCGAATTCGAGGACATATAGATCATGTTCTCGACGCCGTTGATCTGCTGCTCGATCGGCGTGACCACGGTCGCTGCGACAATGTCGGCATTGGCCCCGGGATATTGCCCCGAGACGTTGATGGTGGGCGGCGCGATCTCAGGATACTGCGTGACCGGCAAGCGCGAATACGACACGCCACCGACGATCACGAACACAATGGAAACGACCGCCGCGAAGATCGGCCGATCGATGAAATAATGCGAGATGCGCATCGCGCCTGCGCCGGTCAATCGGTCTTGTTGGTCGTTGCGGCAGCAGGGACGCTCGCCTGCGGCAATGCAGGTCGCTCCTCGGGCGTCACCTTCTGCCCCTGACGCACCCGCATCATGCCATTGGTGACGACGCGATCCCCATCCGACAGGCCATCCTTGATGACTCGCAGGTCATCGATCACCTGTCCGAGCGTGACGTAGCGTTGCCGCGCAACATTGTCCTGATCGACCACGTAAACGAATTTGCGCGCCTGCTCGGTGGCGATGGCCGCATCGGGGACCATCAGGGCCTGATACGGCGCCGAGGCCGGCACCTGCACGCGCGCGAACATGCCGGGCGTGAACAGGCCATCGGCATTGCTGAGCTGCGCACGCCCGCGGATCGTACCGCTCGCGCGATCGATGACGTTGTCGACGAAATCCATCCGGCCGTCATGGGAGAAGTGGGTCTCGTCGATGAGCTTCAATCGAACCGGGGTGCCGCCGAGGCCGGCTGCTTCACCGCTGCCGCTTGCCAGCCGTTGATAGCGCAGCAACGATGCCTCATCGAACGTGAATTCGAACCGGATCGGGTCGACGGAGACAATCATGGCCAGCGAGGTCGTGTTGCCGCCTGCGCCGCCCGTCACCAGGTTGCCTATGGTCACACGCCGGTCGCCGATGCGACCCGTGATCGGCGCCCTGAGCTCGGTGTATTCGAGATCGAGCTCGGCCTGGCGCACCATCGCCTCGCTTGCCGCCACCGCGGCCTGGGCGTTACGGAATGCCTGGGCACGCTGCTCGAAGATTTGCTCGCTGATGGTGCGGTCACGTAATAGCTGCTGCCCACGGCCCAAGTCCGACTGGGTGAAAACGACGTTCGATTTCGCGGTCTCGAGGTTGGCGCGAGCCTGATCGAGCGTGTTCTGGTACGGCCGCTTGTCGATGGTGAACAAGAGGTCGCCCTGCTTCACGATCTGCCCGTCGGTGAAGTGGATCTGACCGAGATAGCCCGATACCCGCGCGCGCACCTCCACCACGTCGACCGGAACGAAGCGGCCGACGTATTCGTCTTGATCGACGATGGTGCGCTTGAGCGGCTTGGCGACCGTCACCTTGGGCGGCGGCGGTGCTGCCTGCTTCTGGGCTTCGCCGCAAGCGGTAAGCAAGGACGCAAAAGCGATCAGAGCGGCAGCCAGGATTCGGGCGGATGTCGGCATGAGATAGGCCCAAGGTCATGACGAATGCGGGTTATATGAGGCGGGAGGACCGGCCTGGATAGTGGTCGCGCCCTTGTGAACGGCGAGCGCGCTCTTCCCTCCCCGCGCAGCGCACCCCATATCTGTGGGCGAACCCCAAGTCTACCGGTCACAAGTCCACCAGTCACTTGCGCACGGTGCTCGGGTCATAAGCGCGTTTACGCGCCTCTTCCGACGCGCTCTGCCCGGCATCGCCAAAGGCGCCCCAGGTACCCCCATGCTCGACCGACCCACGCCCGAAGTTGCCAGCCCGCCCCCCGTTCCGCCCGATGAGGCGGCACTGCTTGATGCCTATTCCCGCGCCGTTATCGACGTGGTCGACCGCGTCGGCCCCGCGGTGGTGCGGCTCGATGTGAGCGGGAGTGGCGAGCACCGTCATGGCGGCACCGGGTCGGGCGTCATCGTGGCGCCCGACGGGCTCGTCCTGACCAACAGCCACGTGGTCGGCGGGACCGCTGCGCGCGTGAAGGTCACCACCGTCGACGGCCGCAGCTTGACGGCACGCGTGGTCGGCGACGACCCCGACACCGACCTCGCGCTCGTGCGGGTCGACGCGCCGGTGACGCTGCCCGCGGCGGCACTCGGCAATTCCAAGCTGCTCAAGCGCGGCCAGCTCGTGATCGCCATCGGCAATCCGCTCGGATTCGAATCCACGGTGACCACGGGCGTGGTCTCGGCGCTCGGCCGGTCACTGCGGGCGCGCTCGGGACGGCTCATCGATGACGTGATCCAAACCGATGCCGCGCTCAATCCCGGCAATTCGGGCGGGCCGCTCGTGTCCTCCCACGGCGAGGTTGTCGGCATCAACACCGCGGTGATCGTGGGCGCGCAGGGCATCTGCTTTGCGGTTGCGGCGAACACGGCGAGTTTCGTGCTCGGCGAGCTGGTGCGGCACGGCCGCGTGCGGCGGGCCTATATCGGTATCGCCGCCCAGCAATTCACGCTCTCGCGCCGCCGCCGGCATGCGGCCGGCCTGACGCAGGAGAGCGCGGTCATGATCGCCACAGTCGAGCCGGGCAGCCCGGCGGAGAGGGCCGGGCTCGTCGCCGGCGACATCATCCTGGCGCTCGACGGCACCACGGTCACCGGGGCGGACGATCTCATACGCACCCTCGCCGGCGAGAAGATCGGCCGCACGATCGAGGTGGAAACGCTGCACAACGGCAGCCGGCGCGTGCTCTCGCTGGTGCCGCAGGAGCGCGCGCATCGCGGCTGATCAATCGGGCAGCGCCGGCGGCCCCGGCCGAGTGGAGCGCTTTCGCGCCCGCAACGCCGCCAGCCATTGCCTGCCGAACAGCGCGAATACGACGGCGCCATAGGCCGCGCCTCCGATCAGCACGAGCACTGCGAGCGTGCTCTCGTCCCGCCCGGAGGTCCAGTTTGCAAACAGCCGCGCGACCGGACCTTGCGCCAGAGCAAGCACCACCGCGAGCGCAACGCCGGCCGCGGCCAACCGTGCCGCCGCGCTGCGTAGGGAAGCACCGAATGCGAAGTGCCCTCGGCGCGCGGCGAACCAGATGACAAGCCCGAGATTGAGCCAAGCGCCGATCGAGGTCGCGAGCGCGAGGCCGACCTGCGCGAGCGAAGTGAAGTAGTAGAAAGCGGCCTTGAAGCCGACATTGACCCCAACCGCGGTCAGCGACGCCTTCATCGGGGTCGCCGTATCGCCGCGGGCGAGAAACGGCGCGGTCGCGCTGCGGATCAGCACGAACGGCAGCAGGCCGAATGCATAGGCGGCGAGCGTCTGCCCGGCCGCGGTTGCGTCCGCCGCGGTGAACTTTCCGCGCATGAACAGCGCGCGCATGATGAGGTCGGGCAGGATGAGAAACGCCACAAGACAGGGAATCGACAGCAGCAACGTCAGCTCGATGGCGCGATTCTGTGCGTGCTTGGCACCCGCTTCGTCACCAGTCGCGATCCGACTCGCCATTTCCGGCAACAGCACGGTTCCGACGGCAATGCCAATCACGCCGATCGGCAGTTGATTGAGCCGGTCGGCATAGTAGAGCGCTGAAATCGCGCCGGCTGCGAGGAAGCTGGCGATGATGGTGTCGGCGAACAGCGCGATCTGGATGCCGGCGGAGCCGATGGTCGCGGGCCCAAGCGCGTGGAAGAAGCGTTTGACGTCCTCGTCCCATTTCGGCCAGCGGAATGCGGTCATCACGCCGTTGCGCCAGCTGTCGCCGCCCACCAGCAGCGCTTCGAGAACGCCGGCAATGAGCACGCCCCAGGCGGCGGCGTGGCCCGGCGTCGGAAAGAGCACTGCGACGAAGAGCGTCGCTATCATCGACACATTGAGCAGAATGGGCGCCGCGGCGGCCGCGGCGAAGCGGGCGAGCGCGTTGAGAATGCCGCCGTATAGCGTCACCAGCGACATGAGCAGCAGATACGGAAACGTGATCCGCGTCAGCTCGACCGCCAGCGCGAAACGGCCCGGATCGTCGGCAAAGCCCGGCGCGAGCAGGGAGATCACCTGCGGAGTGAAGATCAGCGCGATGACGACCAGAAAGCCGACGCAGCCGAAGAGAATGGTAAATACCCGGTCGGCGAAGAGCTTTGCCGAATCGACCCCGCCCTGATGGCGGATGCGCGCGTAGGCCGGCACGAAGGCCGCGTTGAACGCGCCTTCCGCGAAGATCCCGCGGAAATGATTGGGAAGTCTCAACGCAACGAAGAAGGCGTCCGCAATCGGTCCCGCTCCGAGCATGGCCGCCAGCACGATATCGCGGACAAAGCCGGTAGCGCGCGACACTAGCGTCAAGCCGCCGACGGTGAAGATGCGTCCAATCATCGGCCGGGCCCCGTGGTTGTCCTGCGGCGATGTCACGAGAATCGAGGCCCAATTATAGTGGCCCGGCCCTGCAATGCCGCCCGCACAAGCAACATCGCGTGAGATGGGTCGGGCGCCCTCACCGACCCAGCGCGCGCCGCACGGCGGCGATGATCCGGTCCTGGGTCATCGCGTCGAGATAAGCGTGCATAGGCAGGCTGATCACTTCCTCGGCCAGCCGTTCGCTCACCGGCGCGCCGCCGGCGGCGATCGGGAAGCGCTGGTAAGGCTGCTGGCGGTGCAGCGGGGTGGGGTAATGGATCGCGGTTGGAATGCCTTGGCTCTTGAGCGCGGCCGCGAGGGCGTCGCGCCGGCCAGGCGCAAGGCGGATCGTATACTGCGCCCACACCGAGGTTGAGCCCTGCGCGAGCCTCGGAACGGTCGCGACATCGACGAGCCCCGCCGAATAGCGGCGCGCGATGCGCTCGCGCGCCAAAATCTCCTCGGGGAAGATTTTCAATTTCTCCATCAGCACGGCCGCTTGGATGGTGTCGAGCCGGCCGTTGATGCCGATGCGCACGCAATCATACTTGCCGCGTCCCTCGCCATGAACGCGCAGGCTGCGCATCACTTGCGCAAGCTCCTCGTCGTCGGTGAGCACCGCGCCGCCGTCGCCGTAGCAGCCCAGCGGCTTGGCGGGAAAGAAACTCGTCGCGGTTGCCGGCGCGAGCGTACCGAGGCGGCGATTCTTGTAGGTCGCGCCGAAGGCCTGGGCGGCGTCGTCGAGCACGAAGAGCTCTTGCGCTGCGGCGATCGAGGCAATGCGATCGTGGTCCGCGGGTTGCCCGAAGAGGTCGACCGGGATGACGGCCCTGGGGCGGAGGCCAAGCTCGCGCGCCGCGGCGCAGGCCCGTTGCAGGCTTTCGGGATCGAGATTGAAGCTCGCCTCCTCCACGTCCGCGAACACCGGCGTGGCGCCAACGAGAGCGACCACCTCGGCGGTCGCGGTGAAGGTGAAGCTCGGGCAGATCACGGCGTCGCCCGGGCCGATCTCTTGCGCCATCAATGCCAGCACCAACGCATCGGTGCCGCTGGCGCAGGTCACGGCATGGCGCGCGCCGCAGAACGCGGCGAGTTCGGCTTCGAGCGCTCGCACCTCGGGTCCGAGGATGAACTGGCAATGGCCGAGCACGCGCGCGATCGCCTCGTCGACCGAGCGCCCCAGCCGTCGCCGTTGCGCGGCAACGTCGATGAACGGAATTGGCACGGGGTCGAGGCGGGCGCGCTGATTCATCGTGATTACCGATTGCGTCGGCGAAGCCGGCGCATCAGCCGGTCAGCCGACGGGGCCCGGGCCGGCGACGGCTCACGCTCGGCGTCGCGCGCCTTTCGAGGCAGCGGATGGCGATTTCGAGGCTCGCTACCCCTTCCTCGCCCGTCACCGCAGGCTCCTTGCCGTCGCGGATGGCGGCGACAAATGCCTGCAGCTCGGCGCGCAACGGCTCGGCATGCCCGACCGAGAGGTGGCGCATGGAATAGCTGCCGTCGGGCTGGAAGCCGAAGCACTCGGTGACCTGCCGCGTCAGCAGGTCGCCCATGATGTATTTGTTGCGCGTCGCGATCGTGACGCTGCGCGCCTTGAACGGCGTCAACCAATTGGTGTTGATGTGGGCGAGCACGCCGGAGGCGGTACGGAACTGCAGGAGCGCGATGTCCTCGCGCTCGGCAACCGCATTCGAGAGTTGCGGCTGCACTTCCACGATGTCGGAGTCGGTGAACCAGCGGATGAGGTCGATGTCGTGGACGGCGAGGTCGATGACGACGCCGACGTTGGACATGCGCGGCGGGAACGGGCCGACACGGGTGATGGCGATGGAAAGAATGTCCTCATCGCAGATCGCGTCCTTGATCGCCTCAACCGTCGGGTTGAACCGCTCGACATGACCGACCATCAAGGCGACGCCCGCGTGCCGCGCGGCCGCTATGATTGCGTGTCCCTCTTCCACCGACGGTGTGATCGGCTTTTCCACCAACACGTGCACGCCACGCTCGATGCAGCAGAACGCCAGTTCCCGATGCAGATGGGTGGGCGCCGCGATCGTGACAGCATCGACGCCCTGCGCGAGCAGCGGCTCAACGCCGCTGAACGCGGAGCAGCCGAGCGCGCGCGAAACGAAATCGCGCTGCTTGCTATCGGGATCGGCCACGCCGACGAGCCTGACGCCCGGCAAATCGGCGAAGACGCGGGCATGATTGCTGCCCATCACGCCGACGCCCACAACACCTACGCGCAGCAAACGGTCGGCGTCGCGTTTAGCGGCTTGCACCATGATGGACGAGGTCCCCCTGCCGGCTCCCGTAACGAGTCCCTCCTAGCATGCCCGAAGGACGAAGGCGATGGCCCCGCTGCTCGGAGGGGTGCACACGTTTTGAATCAATGAGTTACAGGTAAGGGCCGCGGTCGCGACCGTAGCTGCCAGAGCGCTCGCTGCCCCGATACATTCCCTGGTAACAGGGAAAAATACAGGGAATTTTGTCGGCTGCAAATGTAGATTGTATTTACTCGTTGCATATACTATAAGTTGTGCATTTGGGGCCTTGACGACTTAATGTTGCGCCCTTATGGACCACCACAACCGCCCCGGAAGGTGCGGCCTTTTGAGTAGATTACCCCGCGGCGTTGGTCGTGGGGAGAGACGGGCGAGGTTGTAATTCCCCGGGCCGTCTCCGTTTTGAGCTGAAGAGTATTGGAACCATTGGACGCCGAAGGTTGAGCCGCAAATTGCGCGGCGGGTGTGGGTAAACCACTAACGTCTCCGACACGTGGCCTCTCGTTCGGTCCGCCGAGCCGATGCGCTCGGGGAGCTTTGACGAATTCTGAGATCGTCGCGCCGAAACCTGTCTCTACGACCTCGATCGGGTCGCCGCGTGCGGCGTCGCGATCGGTCGGCATGGCGATCAAATCAATCCAGACGAGGCGGTCCCGGATCAATCACAAAGAAAGGCAATTACATGACTAAAGAAGATAAGCCCAACGCCGTCGGGTACAAACGCCCGCCCAAGGACCGCCAATTTCGTCGCGGCCAAAGCGGCAATCCCAACGGTCGTCCACTGGGCGCGCGAAACTTCAAGACGGACCTGCGTGAGGAGCTGAGCGAATCCATTTCGATTCGCGAAGGCGATCGCGACATCTCGATCTCGAAGCAGCGTGCGCTTATCAAGCGGCTCGTTGCGTCGGCCATCGAGGGCGACGCACGCTCTATTGCAACGCTGATGTCGTTCTGCGTCCGCGCATTCGGCGACGATGATGACGACCAACAGCAAGCGCCGGAGGATCGTGAGATCGTTCAGGCGTTCGCACGTCGCACTACCAAACGCCGCAGCAAGACTGAGGCAACAACCAATTCTTTCACGGAGTAAATCATCATGAATATTGATACCAAGAAACTCATACAGACCAAATTCCTTGCTTTCGCGATGAAGGCCTTCGCGACTATCAACAAGGGCAAAAGCCTCGGTAACGACAAGTACCTCAAGCTTCTCGCCGAACGACTCACGCGCGTCGCCGCCGGTGAGACAAAACGGCTAGTCGTCAGCTTACCGCCGCGGCACTTCAAGACGTTCATGGGTTCGATCTGCCTGCCGGCTTGGATCCTCGCACACAATAGCTCTGCCAAAATCGTCATCCTGACCTATGGCCAGGATCTTGCCGACAAAAACGCCTATGCCATTCGCGAAATTCTGCGTAGCGACTGGTTTCAGCAAGCATTCCGCACCCGCATGAAAAGAGATCGGGCAAAGCTCGTCGATTTTGCCACGACCGATGGCGGCGGGGTGCGCTCGCTCTCGATCGAAGGCGGGGTCACCGGTCTCGGCGCTGATTACATCATCATCGATGATCCGGTTGAGATCAAAGATTGCGATAACACCAAGCGTCTCGAGCGTGTCAATGAACTCTTTGATAACGAGATTCAGACTCGTTTGGACAACCCAAAAAAAGGTTGCATCGTGATCATTGCGCACCGCATCAGCGAAAACGATCTGCCCGGTCACCTTTTGCAAAAAAACGGCTGGAAGCAACTCAAGCTGCCATTGATCGCTACGTGCCGCCGCAAGTACGATCTCGGGGACGCCGGAGTTTGGGTACGCAAGAAGGGTGAGCTGCTGCGCCGCGATGCGTTCACGAAACGCGACATTCAACGGCTGCGTGGTTCGAAGCAGCCTGGCTTTGAGAGTCTCCAACAGCAGAACCCGGGCGGCAGCGACCGCCTGCGCATCAAGGCAAAATACTTCCCAACGTTCCCATCGGCGGAGCTGCCGATGCGTGAGCTGCCTGTCGTTCTGAGCATCGACCCTGGGCAGAAAAGCGGACCCGAGAACAGCTTCACTGTTATCCAAGTGTGGTGTTCCAAAGACGGCGCCCACCTGTTACTGGACCAATGGCGCAAGCACGCGCACTACCGCAAGGTTCGGCGGGCGGTGAAGCGATTCATCGGCAAGTATCGTCCGAGCGTGGTGCTGATCGAAGCTACGGGACAAGGTCCAGCGTTACTATCGGAGATCAAGCCGCAGAATGGAATGGAGTTGGTGGGGATCACGCCTGTCGGCGATAAGGTCGAGCGCTTGCGCAAGCATCGTCTCACCATCCGTCGCGGCCTAGTTCAGCTGGCGCAGGGCGCTTCGTGGTACGGTGAGTTCATCAGAGAGGCCACGGAATTCCCGTATGGCTCCTTCGATGACCAAATGGATGCACTGTCGCAGTACCTCACATGGATCGCAGACCATCCTAATCCGCCCAAGCGCCCGCCGTTGGCGACTATCCAACGGGGCACCACTCAAGGACGTCCGGCTGGAGCCGGCACGCAAACCAATGGGATCGCGGTCGCGCGGCGCAGTCGGCAGATGTTCAACGTGCCGTTCCCGCGAGTTAAGACCTGGGTGAAGTACTAGGTCCTTGCCCCAGTCGGGAGAGGAGGCTTCCGTCTTGCACGAGCGATAGAGATATCAGCGCCGCCGATATTCCGGCGGCGCTGATACGCTGCTGCCGAGCCCTGCCCTACGGCAATCAATCCCATCCGAAACCTTCCACCACGACGCCCATCACCAAGCCGAGTGCATCGAGTACCCGACGGCTAATCGTGTTGCGAAAGCCGTCTCTGCGACCGGGGAGATGCCGGTGGTGACCGGAACAGATGGCGTTGACCTGGCTGGCGGTCAGATCAACAACGAGACGCCATTTCCTTTTAGCGGGGCGCCGTGCGGATGCAGCAACTGGATAAATCGAGCCGGGCGATGACGCCGTGCGGGAAAGGTGCATAAGCTACGACGCTACTCGCGCGTTGTAATTACGGAGCCACTCCACGAAACGGTGGACACCTTCATCGATCGGCGTCTTGGGCCGGAACCCTACGGCGCGCTCAAGATCCGTCGCGTCGGCATAGGTCTGCGCGACGTCGCCCGGCTGCATCGGGAGCAACTCCCGGATCGCCGGTTTGCCGATGGCCTCCTCGATCAGCCGCACGATCTCGGTTATCTCGACCGGTTGGCTGTTGCCGATGTTGTAGATGTGCCAAGGTGCGAGGCTCGTGGCGGGATCAGGCGCATCCCCGGACCAGGCGGGGTTTGGCGCGGGAGGCCGACGAACGAGCCGCACGACCGCTTCGACCACGTCGTCGATATAGGTAAAGTCCCGGCGCATCCGACCGTTGTTGAACAGCTTGATCGGCCGACCCTGCATGACGGCTTCGGTGAACAACCACATCGCCATATCCGGGCGGCCCAACGGGCCGTAGACGGTGAAAAACCGAAGGCCGGTTGCCGGCAGAGCGAACAAATGCGCATAGGCATGCGCCATGAGCTCGTTCGCCTTCTTGGTGGCGCCATAGAGGCTCAGAGGATGGTCAACATTGTCGGAAGCGCGAAAAGGAACGCGAGTGTTGGCGCCGTAGACCGAGGATGACGAGGCGTAAAGGAGATGTCGGCACTGCGCGCGCCGACAACCTTCAAGCACGTTGAGGAAGCCTGAGAGGTTGGCGTCGAGATAGGCATACGGATCGATCAACGAATGACGCACGCCAGCTTGCGCTGCAAGATGCACGACATCGAGAAAGCGATGTGCGGCGAACAATTCCGCCATGGACCGGCGGTCGGCGATATCGATCTTCTCGAATTGGAAATTGGAGAATGTCTTGAGTTCCGTGACCCGGACCTCTTTCAAACGTGGGTCGTAATAGGCATTAAAGTTGTCAACGCCCACCACGTGGTGCCCGTCCGCCAGCAGACGCCGTGCAACGTGCATGCCGATGAATCCAGCGGCCCCGGTGACGAGAATAGGCTCCTTCAAACTGCGTCCTTTCACGTGGCGCGGTAATGCTACCGCCCGATCGAGCCGCTGCGCCCACTGTTTGGGCTCGGCTGACGGTGCTTCGTGCAGTATAAAACGAAAAATGCCAAGAGCCCTCCTGCGAGCGATGATCGTGCTTTATCGGACGGCGATGACCGTGGGCCCTCCCCACCCGAGGCCGCCGGCATGAGCGGTGTCGCGAGCGAGGCGGCTGCGCTCAAGGGCTGGCTGTTCGATGTGGCGCTGCCGCTATGGTGGAAGGAGGGCGCGGATCGCGTTGGCGGTGGCTTCCACGAGGCGATCAGCCTTGATGGCAAGGCACTGGCGCGACCGCACCGCGCACGAGTCATCGCCCGCCAAGCGTTCTCCTATTGCGAAGCGGGTCGGCTCGGCTGGCGAGGTCCCTGGCGCGAGGCGCAGCGCCACGCGCTCGACTATTTCCGCAAGCATTTCGTCACCGCAGACGCGACGGCCGTATCCGTGGTCGATCTGGACGGCAAGGTCGGCGACTCGTGCTTCGACCTCTACAACCAAGCTTTCGCCCTGCTCGCTTATGCAAGCGGCCATCGCACGTTCGGCGAAGCGGACGGCTGCCGCGAGCAGGCGGTGGCGCTGCGCACGACTCTCGAGCAGTGGTATGCTCATCCGCTCGGCGGCTTCGTTGAGGATCGCTCCGGTGGGCTGCCGCAACGGTCGAACCCGCACATGCACCTTCTCGAAGCGGCGCTCGCCTGGATCGCTGTCGACGGCGACCCGGCTTGGTGCCGAATGGCGGATGGAATTGCCGCGCTCTGCCTGGAGAAATTCATTGATCCGGCGAGCGGCGCGCTGCGCGAGTTCTTTGCCGCCGACTGGTCGCCGGCACCAGGCGTGGAGGGTCGCATCTGCGAGCCTGGACACCAGTATGAGTGGGCATTTCTGCTCGATCGCTGGGCGCGGCTCACCGGCCGTAACAAGCCTGAGGCGGTGGCGCGCCTCATCGCGTTCGCCGATTCGCACGGGCTCGATGCGCGCCGCGGGGTGGCGGTGAACGCCGTACTTGCCGACGGCAGCATCTACGACCCGGTCGCGCGCTTGTGGACGCAGGCAGAACGGATTCGCGCTTACCTCGCGCACCGGCACTCCGACGACCAGGTTGCCGCGGCCGTCAAAGGATTGCGGCGCTTTCTCGCCACGCCGACACCCGGCGTCTGGTTCGACCAATTGGCGCCCGACGACAGCTTCGTCCACGAGCCGGCACGGGCAACTAGTCTCTATCACATTGTCGGCGCGGTCGCCGAGCTCTCGGATGCGATTGCTGATGCCGCAAACGTTAGCTTGCCTGCGAGCCGCAGCGCGCGCGGGCCTGCACCGCGCGTGCTCTACCTCGTGACCGAGGATTGGTATTTCCTCTCCCATCGCCTGCCGATGGCGCGCGCGGCTCGCAACGCCGGCTTCGAGGTGCACGTCGCCACCCGCGTGGATCGGCATGGCGCCGCCATCGAGGCCGAAGGAGTTCACCTGCACCCCGTCTCCTGGCGTCGTGGCAGCCTTGATCCGCGTGACCTTGTGCGGGTCGTGCGCGAGGTGCGCAAGCTCTACCGTGACCTCAAGCCCGATCTCGTCCATCACGTCGCCCTGCCGGCAACCATTGTGGGATCGCTTGCGGCCATCGGCCTTCCGGTCGTCTGCCTCAATGCCATGACCGGCCTCGGCACCATGTTCGTCGACGACACGGCGAAGGTCCGCGTCGCGCGCCCGTTCGTGCGGTTGGCACTGCGAGGGTTGCTGAACCGACCGCGCGCCGCGGTGCTGGTGCAAAATCTCGACGACCGCGCGGTGATCGAGCGTTTGGGGGTGAATGGAGCGCGCATCGCGCTGATTGCGGGCTCCGGCGTCGACACGGATGCGATGGTGCCACTGCCCGAACCCGCGGATCCGATCACCCTCGCGTTCGTTGGCCGCTTGGTCGAGTCGAAGGGGATACGTACGCTCCTGGCTGCGCACGAGCGTCTCGGCCAGCGCGGCCGCGACATCCGGCTGCTGATCGCGGGCCTACCGGATCCGGCCAACCCGACCTCGATCCCATCGCAGGAAATCGAAGCCTGGAGTAGGCGCCCCAACGTCAAGGTTCTCGGCTTCGTGGAAGACATCCGCTCCCTCTGGGCGCGCGCACATATCGCGGTCCTGCCTTCCTACCGCGAGGGGTTACCCTTGAGCCTATTGGAGGCTGCGGCCTGCGGCCGCCCGCTGGTTGCGACCGACGTGCCGGGCTGCCGCGAGATCGCCTGTCCTGGCGTCAACGCGTTTCTGGTACCGCTCAACGATACCGAGGCCCTCGCCGAGGCCATCGATCGCCTCGCACTTGATCCGCAGCTGCGGCAGACGTTCGGCAGGGCTGGTCGCCAGCTGGTCGAACTGAAGTTCTCGAGTGAGCGTATCGGCCGCGACGTGGTCGCGGTCTATCGGCGTTTGCTCGGGCAAACCGATTGAATCGTCCATTGCGAATGGCGCCGTGCGCGGGGTAAGAAAGCGCCGATTTGCCTCGGGGCGCCGTCAAAGGTAGGTCGTGCCGCACGGTCGCAAGCTCGCCGTCATCGGTCTTGGATATGTCGGGCTGCCGGTCGCCGTCGCCTTCGGCCGACAGGGCACGCCGGTCATTGGCTTCGACATAGATACCGCACGCATTGCCGAGCTCAAGGCCGGCCGCGACCGCACGCGCGAGGTCGAGCCGGGCGATATTGCCCATCCTCATTTGCACTTCACATCCGATCCCGCCGAACTCGCCGACGCAGACTTCTTCATCGTGACGGTTCCGACCCCGATCGATCAGGCGCGACGACCGGACCTGACCGCGTTGCTGCGTGCGTCGAGCACGGTCGGCAAAGCTTTGAAAAAGGGCGACATCGTCGTCTACGAGTCCACCGTCTATCCCGGCGCCACGGAGGAAGATTGCTTGCCGATCCTCGAGCAGGCTTCGGGTCTGCTGGCGGGACGCGATTTC
>JAFAHL010000358.1 GCA_019237215.1 Hyphomicrobiales bacterium
CGTCGCGCGCGCCGAGCTCGGCGTAGAGCGCAGCGATGCCCTCGCGCTCGAGCCGCTCCCTGACCGCTGCGCGGATCTGAGGCGGGATCGGCGGGACGGCGGCAAGCCCCCGCGTCAGCGCCTTGAAATAGAGGCCGGTGCCCCCGACCACGATGGGCAAGCGCCCCGCCCGCTCGACCGCGGCGAGCGCGGCGCTCGCATCGACGCACCAACGACCGACCGAATAGTTCTCGGCGGCGTCCACGTGACCGTAGAGGAGATGGGGGACGCGCGCTTCCTCCTGCGCGCTCGGGCGCGCGGTGACGACGCGCAGGTCGCGATAGACCTGCATGGAATCGGCGTTGATGATCGTGCCGCCGAGCGCTTCCGCCAGCGCCAGGGCCAGCGCCGACTTGCCGCTCGCGGTCGGTCCTGCGATAAGCACCGCCCGCTTTGATGCTCGATCGGTCATTGCATGACCTTCGTGGCGACGCTGATCTCAAATCCCGCGGCACCGTCGCTCGATGCCGCCGCGATCGAGCGTGCGTGCCGCGCGTTGCCGTCGGCGCAGGCGCCCACGTGGCTCGACCCCGGCATTGCCGCCGACATTGCCTTTGCCGGGAGCCAAGAACATACCCGAGCAAACGGCAAGCGCGCGCTCGCCGATCGCGTGCGCGCGGCGCTCGCCGATATCCCGGCCGACGTGCTGGTGCAGCCGATGAGCGGCCGGCGCAAGCGGCTTTTTCTCGCCGACATGGATTCCACCATGATCGGGCAGGAATGCATCGACGAGCTCGCCGACTATGCCGGGGTCAAGCCGCAGGTGGCGGCCATCACCGAGCGCGCCATGCGCGGCGAAATCGAATTCGCGCCGGCGCTGCGCGAGCGGGTGGCGCTGCTCAAGGGCCTGCCCGCGTCGGTGGTCGACGAGGTCATCGCCCAGCGCATCAGGCTCACGCCGGGGGCGCGCACATTGGTCGCGACGCTGCGAAAGAACGCCGTCTATACCTGCCTCGTCACCGGCGGCTTCACGCTGTTCACGCAGCGCATCGCCGCCGTGATCGGCTTTCACGAGAATCGCGCCAATACGCTCATCGTCGATGGCGGCGGCCGCCTGACCGGCGAGGTGGCCGAGCCGATCTTCGGGCGTGACGCCAAGCTCGCGACGCTGATGGAGCTGACGCGGCGGCTCGCCATCGCGCCGGAGGCGACGCTCGTCGCCGGCGATGGGGCGAACGACATCGCCATGATCCAAGCGGCGGGGCTGGGCGTCGCCTACCACGCCAAACCCAGCGTCGCCAAAGCCGCGGCCGCGCGCATCGACCACGGCGACCTCACCGCGCTGCTCTACGCGCAGGGATATCGGCGGGAGGAGTTCGTGTTGGAGGATGGAGGACGATAGAGAAAGGCTCTGTCCACCCGGGTCATGCGCGGGCTTGACCCGCGCATCCATCTCCTTTGCACAACAGATCTTTGCGAAGATGGATGGATTGCAACGGAACTCGGGCTTGCCCGAGTTCCGCACTCATAAGCGCCGCAAGTCGGGTAAACCCGACTTGCGGTGTCAAGCCCGGCAATGACGGCCCAGCACTTGGGTGAGCGAACTGCCTCGATCCTGTTACTGCAGGCTCAGCGCCACGAAGCGCAGTTCGCCGTCCGCGCCCGCCACCAGCAGCAGCGCCGACTTGCGGCCGTCCTTCTTGAGCTTGTCGATCTTGGCCTGCAGCTCGTCAGCGTTCGCAACCGCTTCTTGCGCGATCTCCACGATGACGTCGCCGGGCGCCAAGCGCTTGTCGGCCGCCGAGGAGTTCGCATCCACGCCGGTGATGATGACGCCTTTGACCGTGTCCTTGATCTTGTAGCGCTTGCGCAGATCGTCGGACATGTTGGCAAGCTCGAGACCGAGCGTCTTCTTCACCACCGGCTTATCGGTGGTGCCCGCGTCTTTCGGATCCGCCGCCGCCAGCCTCTCGCCGTCTTCGAGCCGGCCGAGCGTGACGGTCTTGGTCTCTTCCTTGCCTTTGCGGATGACGACCACCGGCGTCTGCTTGCCGACCGGCGTGTCGGCGACGACGCGCGGCAGATCGCGCATCTCCTTGATGTCCTTGCCGTCGAACTTGACGATCACGTCGCCCGGCTCGATGCCGGCGGGCTTGGCCGGTCCTTTGTCGTCGACACCCGCGACCAGCGCGCCGCGCGGCGGGCTGATCTTCAGGCTGTCGGCGATCTCGTCGGTGACCTGCTGGATGCGCACGCCGAGCCAGCCGCGCCGGGTCTCGCCGAACTGCTTGAGCTGATCGATCACCGGCATGGCGGTTTTCGACGGCACCGCAAAGCCGATGCCGATCGAGCCGCCGGAAGGGGAAATGATCGCGGTATTGATGCCGACCACCTCGCCGTCGAGGTTGAACAAGGGGCCGCCGGAATTGCCGCGGTTGATGGCGGCGTCGGTCTGAATGTAATTGTCGTAGGGGCCGGAATTGATGTCGCGGTTGCGCGCCGAGACGATGCCGGCCGTCACGCTGCCGCCGAGGCTGAACGGGTTGCCGATGGCGACGACCCATTCGCCCAGCCGCAGCTTGTCCGAATCGCCGAAGGTCACCGCCTTGAGCGGCTTGTCCGGCTTGACCCGCAGCAGGGCGATGTCGGTCTTCTGATCCTTGCCGATGATCTCGGCCTTGAGCCGCGCGCCGTCGTTGAGAATGACGGTGATCTCGTCGGCTTCCGAGATGACGTGATTGTTGGTGACGACGATGCCGGACGGATCGATGATGAAACCGGAACCGAGCGAGTTGACGCGGCGCGGGCCGCGCTCGCGGTTCTGCGGATCGCCCTGGCCGCGCCGATTAAAGAAATCCCTGAACAGCTCGTCCAATTGCGGATCGTTCGGTAGCTGCGGCATCGGAGAGTTGCGCGTTTCGACCTTCTGCGAGGTGGACACGTTGACCACCGCGTCGATCACCTTCTCCGAGACATCGGCGATGGTCTCGGGCCCACGCGCGGCTGCTGAAGTCGAGAGCGCCGGCAAGGCGATCGCCGCCGCGGCAACCGCGGCAACGGCTGGCTGCCGGATCTGCCGGGCAAATTGAACAAGCGTGCCAAGCATGGGCGTCTGACCTCCTGGACGGCGTGAGGGCGAGACAGTGCCCCCGTCCGAGTGTGGACGCAAGGGCGATCTCGACACGGCGAATTAGGCTTGCGATTAGGGCGGAATCGGGACCGGCGCGCGCCGCGCACGGCCATAAGTGCGCACATCGAGTCCGCACGTCAACTCACCCGCGCACGAACCAGATCAGCAGCAGGCCGAGCACGGCGGAGGCGATGCCCGCGACCCGCAGCGACGTTTCCGGGCTCTCCAGCGCGCTTGCCGCCAGCCGTTTTGCGGCCCGGGGGAAAGCGGCGAATAGCAGTCCTTCGATGACGAGCACGAGGCCGATCGCAGCGATGAACTCGGCCATCTTTGCCTAACCAGCCCCGTGGCCGCGAAAATCTATTTCGCAGGCGGCGTGTTGCCAGGCTGAGCGCCCTCGCGCGACTTGCCCGACGGATCCACGAAGTAGCGAAAGAACTCCGAGTCCGGCTTGAGCAGCATGCGCGTGTCGTTGGCGCGCAGCCCGGCCTCGTAGGCCTGCATCGAACGATAGAACGAGAAGAAGTCGGGATCGCGTCCGTAGGCATCGGCGAAAATGCGATTGCGCTCGGCGTCGCCCTCGCCGCGAGTCCGTTCGCCCTTGGACTGCGCCTCCGCGAGCAACACCGTGACGTCGCGATCCGCCTTGGCGCGGATCTCCTGCGCCTTTTGGGCACCCTCCGCGCGGTACTGCGCGGCCTCCTGCTGACGCTCGGTCTGCATGCGCTGGTAGACCGCCTGGCTGTTCTGCTCCGGCAGGTCGGCGCGGCGGATGCGAACGTCGACGACCGCGATGCCGAAGGCCTGCGCCTCGGTGTTGAGCTGCTCGCGCACGCGCGCCATCAGATGCTCGCGCTGGTCGCGCACCACCTGCGTCAGCGTGGCCTCGCCCAGCACGCGGCGCAGCGCCGAATTGAGCAGGATCGAGAGCTGCGAGTTGGCGCCCTCGACGGTGCCGACGGTCTGGTAGAATTTCAGCACGTCCTTGATGCGGTAGCGTGCGAACGCGTCGACCACCAGACGCTTCTGGTCGGAGGCGATCACCTCCTGCGCCGGGTTTTCGAGATCGAGGATGCGGTTGTCGATATTGATGACGCTATCGATCAGCGGGATCTTGTAATTCAATCCCGGATCGACGACCACGCGCACCGGCTGGCCCAGCCGCACCACCAGCGCCTGGCGGGTCTGATAGACCGTGAACAGCGTGCCGTAGGCGACGACCAGCGCCACGATGATGAGGACGGCGACAAGTCCGCCGACAAGATTGAGTCTCATCGGCTGCCTCCCGTCTGCGGCGGCGTCTGCGGCTTCCGCGTGAGCTGGTCGAGCGGCAGATAAGGAACGACCCCGCCTCCCTGATCCACGATGATCTTGTCGGTGCCGCCGAACAACCGCTCCATCGTTTCCAGATACATGCGCTGGCGGGTGACGTCGGGCGCCTTTTTGTATTCGTCGTAGACCTGAAGGAAGCGCGACGTCGCGCCCTTGGCCTCGGCCACCGTCTGCTCCCGATAGGCTTCGGCGCTCTGGGTGATCTGCGCCGCTTTTCCGCGCGCTTCCGGCACCACCTTGTTGGCGTAGCTCTGCGCTTCGTTCTGCGCCCGCTCGCTGTCGGCGCGGGCGGCCTGCACGTCGCGGAAAGCATCGATCACCTGCGACGGCGGGTCCACCTTCTGCAGCTGGACCTGGGTGATCTGGACGCCGGCCCCGTAATCGTCGAGCACCCTCTGCATCAGCTCGTGCACGGCGGTTTCGATGTTCTGCCGCGCCCCGGTCAGAATCGGCTGCAGGGTCGAGCGGCCGATCACCTCGCGCATGGCGCTCTCGGCCACCGCCTTCACCGTGCCTTCGGGCTGCTGGATGTTGAACAGATAGTTCTCGACCCCTTTCGCCTCCGGCTTGATCTTCCACAACACCGAAAAGTCGACGTCGACGATGTTCTCGTCGCCGGTGAGCATCAGGCTCTCCTCCGGCACGTCGCGGATGGTGGTGCCGCGGCGCAGGTCCTCCACCACGCGCATGCCGACGTCGATCTTGTTGACGCGCAAGGCCTTCGGCGTCAGCGCCGTCTCGATCGGATACGGCAAGTGATAGTTCAGTCCCGGTTTCACCTCGCGCACGGCGGCGCCGAAGCGCAACACCACGCCGAGCTCGTCGGGCTCGACGCGGAAGAAGCCGGAAAACAACCAGATGGCGATCGCGGCCAGCACGATGAGGGCAAGCCCCTTGCCGCCGAGGCTGCCGCCCGGCAGCACCGTGCGCAGCTTGTCCTGGCTGCGGCGCAGAAATTCCTCGAGATCGGGGGGCGTCGGGCCCGATGGCTGCTGGCCCGAGCCCCAGGGGCCTTTACCTCCGCCCCCTGATCCCCATGGCCCGCCGCCCTGATTGCTCCACGGCATCGACTGCCTCCTCGCTGCATCGGCCTACGGGCCGGCGCGCCTGTTTCGATTTGCTGGGGTTATAGGGGAGGCGTCACTGCGTTACAACGCGGCTGAAGCGCATGCGGCGCGACGGCGCATGGCCTTGCATTCCCGATTAGTGCCCGCCATCGGCCCGGCTGTCCAGCGCTGCGCGCCGTTCATAAGTGAGCGTGGTGAAGCTCGCTTCGTCGTCGGGTCCGGCGCGATGCTCGCCGCGTTGCGTTTCCCGCCAAATCTCCGGATCGATGGCCGGAAACGTCGCATCGCCGTCCGGCTCAAGGTGCACGCGGGTGATCACCAGCCGATCGGCGATCGCCATTGTTTGCGCGTAGATGTCGGCTCCGCCCAGCACGATGATCGCATCGGCCGCGCGGCGCAGCGCATCGCCGCGCGCCGCTTCCAGCGCGGCGTCCAGACTCGCTGCGACCAGCGCGCCGGACGCGGCAAAATTCCGGTTGCGGCTGACCACGATGTTGGTGCGGCCGGGAAGCGGCTGCTTGGTGAAGGAAAGATAGGTCGTCCGCCCCACCACGATCGGCTTGCCCCAGGTCAGGGCGCGAAGCCGCAACATGTCGGACTTGAGCCGCCACGGCAGCGCGCCGCCCCGCCCGATCACGCCGTTGTCGGCAACCGCGGCAAGGAGAACGATCTCGATCCGCGATACCGCACGCGGCCCGCTCACACCGCCACCTTGGCCTTGATGTGCGGGTGGGGGTCGTAGCCTTGGAGCGAGAAATCCTCGTAGTGGAAGGCGAAGAGATCGGTCACGGCCGGATTGAGGGTCATCTTGGGCAACGGCCGCGGCGCGCGCGCGAGCTGCAGCCGCGCCTGCTCCAGATGATTGAGATACAGATGCGCGTCTCCGAGCGTGTGCACGAACTCGCCGGCGTCAAGTGCGGTCACCTGCGCCACCATCAACGTCAGCAACGCATAAGAGGCGATATTGAACGGCACGCCGAGGAAGGCGTCGGCCGAGCGCTGGTAGAGCTGACAGGAGAGCCGACCGTTGGCGACGTAGAACTGGAACAGGCAGTGGCATGGCGGCAACGCCATCTTGTCGACATCGGCCGGGTTCCAGGCCGTGACGATGAGGCGGCGCGAATCCGGATTGCGCCGGATGGTGGACACCACGTTGGCGATCTGATCGATCACGCCGCCGTCGGGCGTCGGCCAGGAGCGCCATTGCCGGCCATAGACCGGTCCGAGCTCGCCGCTCGCGTCCGCCCACTCGTCCCAAATGGTGACGCCATGCTCGTTGAGATATTTGACGTTGGTATCGCCGGCGAGGAACCAGAGCAGCTCGTGGACGATCGATCGCAAGTGCAGCTTCTTGGTGGTGGTGAGCGGAAACCCGTGCGCCAGGTCGAAGCGCATCTGATGACCGAATACCGACAGCGTGCCGGTGCCGGTGCGATCGTGCTTCTCGACGCCATCGGCGAGAATCCGTTCCAGCAAGTCGTGGTACTGGCGCATGGCTGCGCTCCTGCGGCGGCAACGAGCCGAGTCGGCGAGCGGAGTCTACCGCCCTCCCCGCCGTCGGGGAAATGTGCAGCGCGACTTGTGAATACAAGCGTCAGTCGGTTGGGCTGGCCGCCTTGATGATCGGCGTCCAGCGCGCGATCTCGCTCTTGACCAAGGCGGCCAGGGCCTGCTGCCCACGTCCCGCCTTGTCCGGGAGCACGCTTCCCAGCTCGAGCAGTCGTTTGCGCGTCTGCTCGTCGTCGAGCGCC
>JAFAHL010000638.1 GCA_019237215.1 Hyphomicrobiales bacterium
CTGCGCCGGCGCGAATCGCTCTTCGGCCACAATCGAGGTCGCGACGTCGTCGAGCTCATGGGCCCTGCCAGAGATCGGCTCTGCCGGAGATCGTCTGGTCTGCCGAGTCCCGAGCCTGGAACAAGGCCGCAGCCAACGCTAAGCTCGCAGCACAATGATCGCGAGGAGAGAAATGCCCGCCAATTCCGCACTCAAGTTTTTCCGCACGTGCCGGTGCTGTGAGTCGCCGCGCGCGAGCCCCACGCGGCGAACGTTTCTGGCCGCCGGCGCGGCCGCGGTCGGCCTGGGGACGATTCCCGCGATCAGCCGCGTAGCGCCCGCAAACGCGCAGGTCGGCGCCGCCAAGCCGCGGATCGACGTACATCACCACTTCATTCCGCAGTTTCACGTCGAGGCCATGATGGCGCCGGGACGGCGCGCGGGGGCGCCGCCGCCGAAATGGTCGCCCGCGTCCTCGCTCGAGGAGATGGACAAGAGCGGCATCGCGACCGCGATCCTCTCGATCGCCCAGCCTGGGGTTTGGTACGGCAACAACGTCGAGGAGGCACGCGGCCTTGCCCGCCAGCTCAACGAATACGGCGCCAAGATGGTGCGGGACTATCCTGGCCGCTTCGGCCTTTTTGCCGTGATCGCGCCGCCGGACGCGCAAGGCAGCCTTAGAGAGATCGAATACGCCTTCGACACCCTCAACGCCGACGGCATCGGCCTGTTGACCAGTTACCAGGACAAGTATCTCGGCGATCCTTCGTTTGCCCCCGTCTACGAGGAGCTCAATCGGCGCAAGGCCGTGGTCTATGTCCACCCGACCACGCCCGATTGCTGCCGCGGCCTCGTTCCGGGCATCCCGCCGGCATCGATCGAATACGCGACCGACTCCACGCGCACCATCGCGCACCTGGTGTTCAGCGGCACCGCCACGAGGTTTCCGGACATTCGTTGGATCTTCTCCCACAGTGGCGGCACGCTGCCGTTCCTGACCGGGCGCTTCATTCGCCTCGCCGAGGAGCGCAAGCAAACGAACCTGCCCGACGGTCCGCTGCCCGAGTTCAGGAAATTCCATTACGAGCTGGCGCAGGGCAACACGCCGGGCCAGATCGCGGCGCTGCTCAAGATGGTGTCGATCTCCCAGGTGCTCTACGGGACTGACTATCCCTTCCGCGATGGCGCGGAGGTCAACCGGGGCATTGCGGACTGGGGCTTCGCGGCGGACGATCAGCGCGCCATCGAGCGCGAGAACGCGCTCAAGTTGCTGCCGCGCCTCAAGGCGGGCTAGCGTCCCGATTGCGAAGTTCGCATCATCGTGGGCAACGGCGAACGAGCCGTTGCCGCTCTCGCAGCTTCACCCGGCGACCGTGCTCCAGCGCGCCGCCAACTGCTCGGCGCCGCGCAGCGATAGCGCCAGGATCGTGTAGGTCGGGTTCGATGCACCTGCGGTCGCGAAGATGCCTGGCCCCGCGACGTAGAGGTTGGGAATCTCGTGGGTCTGGCCGTAGCTGTCGGTGATCGAATCGCCCGCGTTCGTGCCCATGATGGTTCCGCCCATCAGATGGATGGTCGGCATGGCGCCGCGCGCCGACCAGACCTCCTTGGCGCCGGTCGCTTTGGCGATCTTGAGGCCCTCCTCGAAGTTGGCGTTCCACAGCGCCACTGCGTCCTGATCGAAGCTGTGGATGATTTTGGCGAGCGGCATGCCGAACTCGTCCTTGTCGCTCGCGAGCTCGATGCGGTTCTCGATGTTCGGCAATTCCTCGCCGAACGCCCCAATGCGGGTCAATCCGCGCGCCGCGCTTTTCATGAAGGCGGCAAGATCGGGTCCGAACAGATCGAGGCGGGCATTGGCAAAGCCGCCGAGATCGCTCGTCTTGAGCGCGGAGCCCGCGACGATGAAGGAGCTGCCGAACGCGCCTTTCTGGCTGGTCTTGCCATAGCGGTCGTAGGACATGAATTGCGCGCCGGTGGTGCCCATGTAGTTCTGGATGTCTTCATCGAACATCGCCCACGTGCCCGAGCTGAAATGCGCCATCATGTATTTGCCGAGCAGCCCGCTGGAATTGGCGAGCCCTTTGGGATGCTTGTCGGTCGCCGAGTTGAGCATCAGGCGCGGGTTCTGCGCCGACCATGCCGCCAGCACCACGACGCTCGCCTCCTGCACCTGGCGCTCCTTCTTGGCGTCGTAATACTCCACCCCGGTCACCTTGTTGCCCTGCGCGTTGCTGAGCACGCGCGTGACGGTCGAAAGCGCGCGCACCTCGGCGCCGGCCTTCTTTGCGTCTGCGAGGTAGGTGACCAACGGATTGGAGAGTGCGCCGGTCGGGCAACCGACGTGGCACCAGCCGTCGTAAATGCAAGCCGGCCGGCCCTTGTAGTCGGTCGAATTCATGCCGACCGCCGCCGGGACCAGGCGGATGCCGGCCGCTTCGCAAGCCTTGAGCCAGACCTCGCCATGGCGGAAGGTCTTCATCGGCGGCATCGGATAGGGCGCGCTCGCCGGCCGCCAGATCTCCTCCGCCTTGGCGTCGCCCGACACGCCGACGTCCTGCGCGACCTTGTCATAATGGGGCGCGACATCCTGGTAGGAGATCGGCCAGTCGAGCGCGCGGCCATGCTCGCTCTTGATCTTGAAATCGTTCGGCAGGAGGCGCGGAAAGTTGGCGAAGTAGTGCAGCGCCGCGCCGCCTACGCCCCATCCCGCCTGGTAGACGTAGCCGTAGGGATTCTTGCCTTCGAGCAGGAATGGACCGCTCGCAGGCTTGATCCGCCGGCCCCAGAAATCCGAGCTGATGAGATCGGTGAGCTGCCAGTCGGGTCCCTGCTCCAGGATGACGACCTTCTTGCCAGCCTTCGCCAACACTGCGG
>JAFAHL010000646.1 GCA_019237215.1 Hyphomicrobiales bacterium
CTGTCCTTAGTACGAGAGGACCGGGATGGACGTACCTCTGGTGGAGCAGTTGTGGCGCCAGCCGCAGTGCTGCGTAGCTATGTACGGACGGGATAACCGCTGAAAGCATCTAAGCGGGAAACCCACCTCGAAACGAGTTCTCCCTTAAGAGCCGTGGTAGACCACCACGTTGATAGGCCGGATGTGCAAGCGCGGCAACGCGTTCAGCTTACCGGTACTAATCGCTCGTTTGAGCTTGATCGCGCTCATCTTCAATGCGCATGCGGGTATCGGTCGTCACTAGTGAGATGACGCACGATGCCCCCTGGATTTGTAGAGACCAGCTTGCCGGGAATCAGAGGAGGACTGAGGACTGATTCCTGACGCGTCCTTGGCCGGCCTGGTGGTATTAGCGGGGAGCCTGTACCCGATCCCATCTCGAACTCGGCCGTTAAACTTCCCAGCGCCGATGGTACTAAGTCTCAAGACTTGGAAGAGTAGGTCGCTGCCAGGCCTGCCAAGGACGCCGAACCTCTTCGCGATGTAATTTCTTTCCAGCCGCCGCGGTTACGCCCGCGGCGGCTTTTCTGTTTCAGCACGCGCGATCTAGCCGCTGCCATACCCCGATATCCCCGACCGCGTGCCATGCTTGCGCGTGCCATGCTTGCGCGTGCCGACGCGTGCGTGTGCCGACGCTCGGGCGGCTCCCCGCGTGCCGCGTTCTATGCTACCCATGTTCTATGCTACCCATGGGGCAACGATAAAACAGGCGCCGCAAACCGGCGCCGAGGAGCGCCGGAGGGAAGAGCGTGACGGCAGAAGCCGCGGCATTTGCCGCGCCCGCTGCAAAGGCCGAACGCGCGGCGCGGCTTCGCGTCGTCGCCGGCTGGTTGTGGTCGGGCGCGCTCCTCGTGCTGTTGGGATTTCTCGTCCTCTACCCCGTCGCCATGCTCCTTCTCGGCGCGCTCACCAACACCAATCCGGTGGTGGACGGGTTCGGCGTGTTCGATCTCTCGCTCGCCAACTTCGTCACCGTTCTCGCCAATCCCAACGTCCACGGCGCGCTGGCCAATTCGCTGATCGCCTGCACCGGCGGCACCGCACTCGCGGTCGTGATCGGGCTTGCTTTTTCCTGGATCGTCGTGCGCACCAACACGCCATGGCGAGGCTTCGTCGCCGCAGCGAGCTTGATTCCGTTGTTCGTGCCCCCGCTGGTCGCCGGGGTCGCCTGGTCGATTCTGGGCTCGCCCAGGTCCGGCCTCATCAACACCATGCTGGCGTGGGCCGGGCTCGACTGGCGAATCGATCTCTACTCCATGGCCGGGCTCATTCTGGTGTTCGGCATGTATTACGCTCCCTACGTCTACCTGTTCACCGCCTCGGCGCTGCGCAACATGGATCCGAGCCTGGAGGAGGCGGCGGAGATCGCCGGCGTCGGCCCGGTGCGCACGCTGTTCACCATCACCTTCCCGCTGATCGCGCCCGCCATCATCTCCGGCATGCTGCTGTCCTTCGTCGTGATGCTCGGCATCTACGGCATCCCGGCCGTGCTCGGCGCGCCCGCCAACATCTCGGTGCTGACCACTTACATTTTCAAGCTGACCAATTGGTCGCCGCCGCTCTACAGCACGGCCGCCGCGGTTGCGATCATCCTGATGGTGGTGACCGGCGCGCTCGTGCTGTTGCAGCAGCGCGTACTCGCGGGCCGCAGCTTCACGACCGTTGCCGGCAAAGCGTTCCGGCCGCGCGTCGTCGAGCTCGGACCGTGGCGCTGGCTCACGCTGGCGTTGGCGCTGCTCTATCTCTTCACCGTCGTCGTGCTGCCCACTCTCGCTCTGGTCGTGGCCGCGTTCCGCCGCTTTCTGTTCATCCCCACTGCCAGCAGCTTGTTCGACATGCGACATTACTCGTTAGTGCATTTCGAGGCCGTGTTCGATAACCCGCTCACCATGCGCTCGATCTGGAACACCATGGAGGTCGGCCTGATGACGGCGCTCCTGGGCGGTCTCATCGCCTTCGCCATCGGCTACACGGTGCACCGCAGCAGCGCGCCCGCGCGGCGTGCGATCGACCTCATCGCCACGTTGCCGGTGGCGATTCCGGGACTGGTGATCGGCGTCGCCTATCTGTGGGCCTGGATCGGCTTGCCGGGCGGACTCTACGGCACGATCTGGATTCTCACGCTCGCCTTCGCCGCCCGTTTCATGCCCGATACCATGAAGTCGCTGTCCACCTCGTTTCTCCAGATCCACCGCGAGCTCGAGGAAGCGGCCTGGGTCTGCGGCAAGGGCCGCATCGGCACCATCCGCACCATCGTGCTGCCGCTCGCCCGGCCCGGCACGGTCGCCGCCATGGCGCTGCTGTTCATCCTGGCGATTCGCGAGCTCGGCTCCTCGCTCTTTCTCTACACCAGCGACACGATGGTGATGGCGGTGCTGCTGCTTGATTACTACGAGGGCGGCAATACGGGAAAAACGGCCGCCTTCAGCCTGGTGCAGACGGCGCTGCTCGCGCTGCTGATCGGTGTCGCCACGTGGCTCTTCCGCGGCGGCACGGATGCCAGCGTTGGCCGCGCGGGATGATGAGCAGGACAAAGACCGGAGGAACCTGGCCATGAAATCGATCTTGATCGCGCTCGGTTTTGCGAGCGCGCTGGCGATGCCGGCGGCCGCGCAAGATTTCGGACCGCCCGAGCTGATCGCCGCCGCCAAGCAAGAAGGCAGGCTCGTCTACTACACCGCGAACTTCGCAGAGGTCGAGCAGGATGTGATCAAGGCCTTCAACAAACGCTTCCCCGAAATCAAGGTGGAGATGGTGCGCGCTCCCGGCGGCCAGCTCATCACCCGCGTGAAGACGGAAGCCGCCGCGGGCAAGCTCTCGGCTGACGTGGTCGATCATTCCGACCGCGCGCTCATGACCGACCTCGTGGGCCTGTTCCAGGACTACGCGCCACCGAACGGCAAGGACTACCTGCCCGAATCCATGATCTCACCGAAGCTGTGGCCGCGTGTCACGCTGGTGTGGGCGATCGCCTACAATTCGGCGCTGGTGAAGAAGCCGCCGAAAAGCTGGATGGATCTCACCAAGCCGGAATACGGCAACAAGCAGATCGGCGAGGTCATCGCGCCTTCGGGCGGCACGACTTGGACGCGCGTCATGTTCGAGCGCCAGGTGCTGGGCGAGGATTATTGGAGAAAACAGGCAGCGGCCGACCCCGTGCTCTATCCATCGGGCGCGCCGATGTCGGATGCACTCGTGCGCGGAGAGATCGTGATGGGTCCGCTGCTCTACAACATCGTTTACCCGAAGAAGAGGGACGGTGCCCCGCTCGAGATTTTCTTTGCGCCCGAGGGTGCACCGGTCAATCCCTATGCCAGCGGCGTGACGTCGACGGCGAAGAACCCGAATGCTGCGAAGCTCTTCCTCAACTGGTGCCTGTCGCAGGAAGGCCAAAGCCTCATGATCAAGGAGCAGGGTAACCTCACCTCGCTTAGGCAGCCGCCGGTCTATCCGGAGGGTTTCGATCCCAAGGTGGTCAAGGTCTGGCTGCCGAACTTCGATCAGTACGTGAAGCTGCACGCGTCCTGGGTCGAAGAGTGGAACAAGACCTACGGCTACCGGCAATAGCCGGGCGTTAAGCTGCAACCGAGCCACCATCGCGTCTGAGGCGCGCATGTCGGCGTCGCTCGATGTCCGCGATCTGCGCAAGCAATTCGCCGCCGGCCGGCCGGCGGTGGATGGCGTGAGCTTTCACGTCCCCGCCGGCGAGATCGTGGTGTTGCTCGGCCCCTCCGGCTGCGGCAAGACCACGACGCTACGCTGCATCGCGGGCCTCGAGCATCCCACCGCCGGGCGCGTCAGCATCGGCGGGCGATTGATGTCGGCGCCGCTCGACGGCGTCCAGGTGCCGCCGCGCTTGCGCAACATCGGCATGGTGTTCCAGTCCTACGCGGTCTGGCCGCACATGACGGTCAGACAGAATGTCGCCTATCCGCTCCGCCATCGCCGCGCGCCGCGCGCCGAGATCGAGCGCAAAACTGGTGACGTGTTGGAGCTGGTCGGGCTTACGGAATTTGCCGAACGTCCGGTGGTATCGCTCTCCGGCGGCCAGATGCAGCGCGTGGCGCTGGCGCGCAGCCTCGTCTACCAGCCCCAGCTGCTCTTGCTCGATGAGCCGCTCAGCAACCTTGACGCGCAGCTGCGGCTGCGGCTGCGCGACGACTTGCGCCGCATCATCAAGCAGACCGGGGTCACCGCGCTCTACGTGACTCACGACCAGGCGGAAGCCGTGGTGCTCGGCGACCGCATCGGCGTCATGCGCGACGGCAAGCTGTTGCAGATGGCGCCGGCTGACGAGATCTACAATCGCCCGGCCGATCTGTTCGTCGCCAACTTCACGGGCGCGTCGAATCTGCTCGCTGGCCGCGTGCTGGCGCGCAACGACGAATTCGGTACCGTCGAGGCGGGCGGCCAGCGCCTCACGGCGCTGATGCCGGCGAACGTCCAGACGGGCGAGGCGGTCAAGATCGCGGTGCGACCGGAGAACGTGCGGCTCGGCAAGGATGGAACAGCGCAGCCCGAGAATCGCTTCACCGCTCGTGTCGCCGGCCGCCGTTACCAGGGCACGCAGACGATCTATGAGCTCGCCATGCTCGGCGGCCGGCTCGAAGCGCTCGAGCTCGGCACGCATGCCCGATATGTGATTGGCAGCGAGGTGGACGTCGTTCTGCCGCCCGCGTTATGCTGGGCCTATCCCGCAAGCGAGGATGCGA
>JAFAHL010000423.1 GCA_019237215.1 Hyphomicrobiales bacterium
AGTCCTTCCCGGCTCTGCGCATAGAGGTTGAAGTAGAGCAGCAGGCCCAAGATGCTGAACATCGACAGCGAGCCGATGGCGACGCCCATGACGAAGCCGCGCCGCGCGAAGAAGCTCAGGTCGACGAGCGGCGCCTTGGCGCGCGACTCCACGATCAGCAGCAGCAAGAACGCCGCCGCCGCCAGTACGAACGGGCCAATAGCGGGAAGCGGTGCCGTCCTTGCATGCGGCAATGCATGCAGCGCAAAAACCAGCGACACCATCAACGTGGCCAGCAAAACAAAGCCGATCCAATCCGCGCGGCGACTTTGGGTCGCGTAAGCACGTGCCGCGCCCAAGCTTGTGGGCGCCAGACCGGCAATGGCCGTGAGCATGAGCGCGGCGTTGAACCAGAAGATCACACGCCAGCCCGTGAAGTGAGTGAGCGCGCCGCCGAGCAGCGGCCCGATGCTGAAGCCAAGCATCAAAAAGCCGGTCCATGCGCCGATCGCCGCCGCCCTGCGCTCCGACGCCGCGCTGGTATCGACCGCGGCCAGCGTGCCGGGTACCGCGACCGCCGCCGCGAGGCCCTGCAAGGCGCGTCCAGCGAGCAGTTCAGCTTGGGTACCAGCGTTGGCAATGATGCAGGACGCAACGACGAATAACGCCAAGCCGGCCAGCGCTGCCGGCCGTGCGCCGAACCGATCCGCCGCCTGGCCGCCGAGCACGATGAACGCGGCGGAGACGACCAGATAGGCATTAACCGCCCACTCCACGCCGGCTGAGCTCAGGCCAAGCTCGCTCCGCATGGTCGGCAACGCGGCCATGATCGCCGTGCTGTTGACGCCGACCGCGAGCATCGCGAGACACGACGACCACAGGACCGCGGCGAAGCCTGTTTGCTGGTTCAACGTTGCGTCCCCGCGTCGCACGGCATACACGCGGCCGCGCCGCATGCGTTGGGACTTATGGACTCGCCCACCTTCGCTTCGCCGACCATCCCGCCAACCATCCGAGCATGAACCCGTAGCACACCGCCGTGCGAAGAACGCGTTAAATTCCGAAGTTCCACTGCTCACGCATCGGGATCAAGCGTAAACAGCTCCTGCGGATGTGCGACGCCGCGCAGCGCGTAGCGCCCCACCGAAACGAGGCGACGCTTGATGTCTTTCACGTCGGCGAACGCCGACGACATCAGAACAGGCTGGTCGACCGAACGGCACATCGCGGCGATGCGGCTTGCCTCGTTCACCGCCGGGCCGATGACGGTGAAGTCCAGCCGCTCGCGGCTGCCGACATTGCCATAGAAGACCTCGCCGACATGCAGACCGAGATACATGTGGGTTTTCGGTTTGCTCTCGGCCTCGCGGCGCCCGTTCAATTCATCGACGCGCGCGCGCGCGACGATCGCCGCCGACAATGCCGCGTCGCATGCATGCGCGCGGTCTTCCGCCGTGAAGATTGCAAGCGTGCCGTCGCCGATCAGCTTGAGCACGTCACCGCCATGCTCGTGAATGGCCGAGACGATCGCATCGGAGTAGTCGTTGAGTAAGGGAATGGCATGTTCCGGCGTGGTGTCGGTGATGCGCGTGAAGCCGCGTAAATCGCTGAACCAAACAACGGCGTCGATCCGCTCGGCAATTCCGCGCACGATGCGGCCGCCGAGCACGCGCCGGCCGGCGTCGCGGCCGAGATACGTTTCCATCAGCGTTCCGGTCATGCGCACGAGCGACACCGATTTGAGGGCGAGCGCAAGATATGGCGCGATGCGCTGAAGCGCAGCGATCTCCCCGTCGCCGAACCCGTCGGGCTCCCTCGTCGCCCATGACGAGTACACGCCGTCCATCTCGCCGATGATACCTTGCGGGGCAAAGCGGTTGATGATCGCGACGTAGTCGGTCATCCCCGCTGCCAGGAAGTCCGACAACACCGGGAACTCGTCTTTGGTTGCGGCGTTCAGGCGCCGGCGCAGAAACGAGTCGCCGGTTTGCAGCATCTTGTAGTGCGGGCTGTTGCGCCAGCGTTCGGCCATCTCGACATCCTGGGGCCCGGCGCCCGACGCAGCGAGCGCGTCCGGGCTGGTGCGGCCGTATTCGAGCAGCGGCGACTCGCCGGGGCCATAGCCCCAGCGCAGCAGGCGGCCCTCGTGCACCGGATGCAGCGTGTCGATAAACATGAGCGCGCGAGCGAGCGGGAGGCCGGCCGCGACGCAACGCTCGCAGAAGCCGGACACGATGTCGGTTTCCGACGCGCCGGCCAGGCCGGCCTGAGTCAGCCACGCGGACAAATCGGCGAAGAAGGCTTCGTTCACATCGCGACTCTACAGCCACAACGCGCCATTATGGCACACTGCGTCGATCCCATCGCCCTTGGCCGCGCGCGCCAACGAGCGCGCGAGCCGAGCAGGGTTAGTCGTCGCCATTGCCCTCCGGCGGATTGACATGGGCCGGAATGGTGCCCGAGGCGGTACGGATCACCGCGCCGGGATCGCGCTGCGACCTCACGGCCGCCAGGAACGTCGGATTCATGCCGCCGTCGCTGCCGGTCGCAACCGGCACGGTCGGGATGCCGCGGTTGATCAGCTCAACGGTCTCGATGTCGTCGCGGCGCTGCTTTTCGCGTGCTGCGACCACGATGTCTTCGCGAAGCTTGTAGGCCGGGCAGCGCTCGGCGGGGCTGAACCTGTCCGTGGCTTCGGCGTCGAAAATGTAGCGCCTCTCGCATACGTCGACCTGGGGCTCGAGGTGCGTGACCTCGAAATGGTCGTAACCCTCCTTGATCATCCTCCAGAATGCCAGGTGCGGCGAGTTGCGGTGGCGGGCCATGTTGAGCGGTGTCATCCGGAACGGATAGGCCTGCAGCTGGAACGACTTCTGGCCGCCGAAGAACGCTTCGCGGGCGAGCGCGTAGATTTCCGCGATCTGCTCGTCGGTCATGGCGTAGCAGCCCGCCGACGAGCAGCCGCCGTGGATCATCAGAAACGCGCCGGTGCGGCTGTTGGCCCGGTCGTATGCATTCGGGAAGCCCGTATTGATCGCGAGATACTGGCTTGAATCGGGATTCATCAAGCCGGGCGTGATGGTGTAAAAGCCCTCGGGCGCCTGGCGGTCGCCGGTCTTGAACTTGGGGCCGAGCTCCCCCGACCAGCGGCAGATCGGATACGTGCGCAGGAGCGCGAAGCGCCCGCTGTCGTCCTGCTTCCAAACCTCGAGCTCGGCCTCCTCCTTGAAGACGCGCACCAGGATCGGGGATTCCTTGTCCATGTTCTTTGCTTTCAGCGTCGCCAGCATGCGTTCCGACAGTGGTTGCATGTGGCGGCCGCTCGTCACCGGCGCGCCCCCGCCGCACCCGGCAAGCGTGATCGCCGCAGCGATCGCGGCCGACGCCAGTAGCGCCCGCAGCAGACGTCGTGAAGGAGTAAATTGGTAGTGCACGCGAGCCCCAATCCCGAACAACACGGATGCTAGGCCGGGACTTGGGTTAGATCACGGCAGAGCCCAACCGACCATCAAATCAGCCTCGGTTGGCAAACAAAAGCTTACTAAGCCCTCCCGCCACGCCGCGTGTGGTATCGTACAGATGGCGCATAGGAAGGTCGCCAGCGCCCACCTCGATTGAGTGCGTGTAAGCTTGACATGACGAGCATCACCGACCGTGCCCCGGTTCTGGTGGACTTCGCGCTCCAGGGGGGTGGCGCGCATGGCGCCTTTACTTGGGGCGCGCTGGACCGTCTGCTCGAGGAGCCGTGGCTGCGCATCGACGGCATCTCGGGCACGTCGGCGGGAGCGATGAATGCCGCGGTGCTCGTCGACGGCCACGCCAAGGGCGGCGCCGACGGCGCGCGTGCCGCGTTGGAGAATTTTTGGCGCCGCGTATCCAATGCAGCCTTGCTGAGCCCGCTACGGCGCACGCCGCTCGACATCCTGCTGGGCCGTTGGACGCTCGACCATTCGCCGGCCTTCCTCGCGATGGACCTGATGGCGCGCGTGTTCTCTCCCTACGATCTCGGCTCAGGCGGCACAAATCCCTTGCGTGACATCCTTGCCGAAAGCGTCGATTTCGCTCGACTGGCGCAAGCGTCGATCAAGCTCTTCATCACCGCAACCAATGTGCGCACCGGGCGTGGCCGGGTCTTTCGAAACGGCGAGATCACGCCGGACGTGCTGCTTGCGTCGGCGTGCCTCCCCACGCTGTTTCAGGCGATCGAGATCGATGGCGAAGGCTATTGGGACGGCGGCTATTCCGGCAATCCGACGATCACGCCGCTGGTGCGGGAATGTAACTCGAAGGATACGGTTCTCGTTCAGATCAATCCGGTCGAGCGGCCGGGATTGCCGCGCTCGGCCCGCGACATTCTCAATCGGCTCAACGAAGTCTCATTCAATGCCGTGTTGCTCAAAGAGTTGCGCATGATCGCTTTGCTGCGCCAAGTCGCGCAGCCGGACAATTCCGAAAACGCCAAATGGGCCGACATGCGCATTCATCGCATCTCGAGCGACGTGATGGTCGAGCTCGGCTATTCTTCGAAGCTCAATGCCGAGTGGGAATTTCTGTGCATGTTGCGCGATGAGGGGCGCCGCGCCGGTGACGCATTCCTCACTGCCCACCACGAAGACCTCGGCCGACGTTCCACGTTCGACCTCGACGAGCTGCTCAAGGGCGTCTGACATCATGGGCCTGACCGGGATCCTGCCCGGACCGGCGCGCTCGCCCGGGCGGCTGGGGCGGTCTCCGGTCGCACGCAGACGTGCTATCCTTGCCTCGTAAGCACAGCAGGCGCGGGCAGCGCCGCATCCCCCGCCAAAGCGATGCTCTGAGAAGGCCATCGCGTTCACAGGTTGGGGGAAATCGAATGCGAACGCGCGGGCGCGACGCGCCATAAAATCGAGGATGCGACCGATGATCATTCTGCGACTCACCTGTGCGCTCGCGGCCGCGGGCGCATTGATCACGACATCGCTGGCGCAGGCGCCGCGCTCGCCTTGGCCGCCGGGCGACGAGCTCGGGATGGCAAACACGCTCGGGCCGGCGACCTGGCAGCGCTGCGCAACCTATCTCGCCGATCCCAGGGCCAAGTCCTACGAGCTCTCCTACTTGCGCTCGAACACCATGCCGCAGTCGCCGTTCGGCGTGCCGCTGCGGGAAAAATATAGGCCGACGGTCGGAATCGCGGGCACGCGGCACGCCTTCAACGGCGAGGAGACCGTGAGCGGGGAGCCCGGAGCGCAGGGCACGCAAATGGATGCGATCGGCCATTTCGCCGTGCTGCCCGAGGCGTGGGATGGCAAGGGCGAGTTCCCCGCCGACAAGGCACGCTATTACGGCGGCTACACGCAAGCCGAGGTGAAGCCGACCGCGGATTCCCCGCTGCAAAAGCTGGGCATCGAGAAGGTGCCGCCGATCGTCACCAGCGCGGTGCTGCTCGATGCCAAGAGCCATCTCGGCCGTGGCAGCGCAATGCAGCCGGGCCAGGTCGTCACCGCGGCTGACATCGAGGCGATGTTAAAGGCGCAAGGGTTGGAGAACCGCGGCCTCATCCCCGGCGACGCGCTCTACATCTACACCGGCTGGGGCGACAATTGGAAAGACCCCGATATGGAGAAATTCTACTACACTAAAGGTCCCGGCCTCGCCTATGACGCGGCTCGGTACATTGCGGAGAAAAAGGTCGTGCTGCTCGCGCTCGACAATCCGTTCACCGATCCCGTAGCCGAGGGGTTCCTGCAAGGCAAAGCTCCGCCGCCCGCGGGTGCGCCGGAAGGCCTGCCGTTTGCGATCCATCACACGAACCTCGCGGAGTCAGGCATCTATCAGATCCAGAACGCCAATCTCGGATCACTCGCTCGCGACAAGGTGTGGCTGTCATGCACCATCATCCTGCCGCTGCGAGCGCAGGGAAATGCCGGCTCGCCGGTACGCCCGGTCTCGATCGGCGCGCCCGTGCAATAGCGCGCGATCTCTCAGGCATGCGAGGAGCATCGCGGACGCGCGACGGTGGTATACGCACTCAGGGCAGCAAGCCCACCTCGCAGGCCTTGATCTGTAGACCGAGATATTTCGAGTAGATGCGGCATTGGGCGAAGCTGCCCGCGATGAACCAAAGGCCCGGTTGCGCGGTTCGCGCGAACATGTTGCGCAGTTCTTGTCCATCGCCGAATCCCCAAATCGGCCCGAGGCGGCCGGCAACATCGTTGCCGAACAATTTGCTGACCAGATACTCCTGCCCCTTGTAGCCTGTCGCCAGCACGATCAGGTCAGCGGCGAGCGTTTCCCCGCTACGCATGCGCGCTCCTGCCGACACGAAGGTGGCGATATCGGAGAATTGCGCCAATCCGATCTCGCCTTTGACGATCAGATCGGAACAACCGACATTGAAGTAGTAACCGCCGCCGCGGGTGAGGTACTTGAACTGCCAGCCGCTGCCGTCTTCGCCGAAATCGAGCTTGAAGCCGCGGCGCTCGAGCCCATCGAGCAATTCCTTGTCCATGTTCCGCGCGGTTTCGGTCAATGCGATGTGGCTTTTGCGTACCAGTGGAAGCGGCATCGACGTCGTGATGAGATCGCAATCCTCCAGCGAAGGTCCTTCGTCATAGAGCGCGTACTGCAGCTGCGCACTCGGCTCGACATTGACGATCATGGTCGAGCTGCGCTGCACGAGCGTGACCTTCGCCCCGGCCGAATGCAGGTCCTGCGCGATATCATGGCCGCTGTTGCCCGAGCCGATGACGAGAACGTTCTTGCCCCTCCAGGCCTCGCCGTCGTCGTATTGACTGGAGTGCAGAACTTTGCCGCCGAAGTTGCGCAAGCTCGGAATATCCGGAAGGCTCGGAATGCCGCTCACGCCGGTGGCCATCACGACGTGGCGCGGGTGCATCTGCCGCTGCGTGCCGTCGGCCCGACGCAGCACAACGGACCATCGTTTTGCTTTTTCGTCGTAGCTGCCGCCTTCGAATTCGGTGCCGGTCCAATAATTCAACTCCAAGCTTTCCACATAGGCCTCGAACCAGGCGGCCAGCTTGTCCTTGGGAATGTAGGTCGGCCAGTTTGGCGGAAAGGGCATGTACGGCAGGTGGTTCACGTGCACCTGGTTGTGCAGGACCAACGCGTGATAGCGCTTGCGCCAGTTGTCGCCGATGCGCGCTTCGCGGTCGACGATCAGCGTATCGACCCCTAATTGCGCGAGGCGAGCGGCGATCGAAAGCCCGGCCTGCCCCCCGCCGACAACGAGCGCGGCGGGCTCGCGGTCGCCATATTGCGCGGCGGCCTTGCGCAGGTCGAGCCAATTAGGCCCGCGAAAATCGCGCGAATAAGCTTTGCCTTGCGGCCCTGATCGTCCGAGCCGTTCCTCGTGTCCCTTTATCTCGTCAAGCGCCGTCAGCAGCGTCCATGCCTTGGACCTGCCGCCGTCATCGGCATCGGGAGTGAGACGCAGCACGCCGCTGCCGCGACCCTGCGCCGTTTCAAAGCCAAAGATGGCTTCGATCGCATCGGTGCCGGCGCGCCTCACGGCGCGGGGCGCAGTGCGATGCAGGTCTATCTTGAAACCCGTCGGACGCGCGCGGCCGGCATGCGTTGCGAGCTCGCGCACAATCGCATCCGAGCCGCTGACCGTCTTGATGTGCCAGGTGAGGGCGAGCACATCGCGCCAATGGCTATCGGCATGAAACAGCCGCTCGAGGCGAGGCAGGCCTGGCGCTGCGAGTGCTGCTTCGAACTGCGCCAGCCAACTCTCCGCAATCGTCGCGACGGTGTCCGCTCTGGCCAGCATTGGGGCTATCCCGGTTGGCGTCGGGGAACAGTCGGGTTTGGATTGAAACTAGCATATCCGCCGAAGGCTGCCCCAGATCCAGCATTGCGGATTTTGCGTCCCTCATCGGGATGACTTGCTTGCATCCTGGCTTGGGAATCCTCGCAAGGAAAAGCCTGGGGCACTTCCTCTCGGCGGCAATCTCCACATGTCGGTAACTTTGATCGGCAAGGCCTTGGAGGCCAAGCGGACCGCGGCTACATTGGATCCGGGATTCATTTCAAAAGCGGAGCCTTCATGGCACGACTTCCGCAGCAATGGGCTCCACTGATCTATGGTATTATCCAGGCGGCGATCACGACGGGCGTGGCAACCGCGATCGCAACTCTCCAGTTGACTGATTTCAAGCTGCGATTCGTGGAGGAATGGCTATTCGCTTGGGGATTAGCCTTCTTGACCATGCTGCCGGTTGTGATCTTCGTTTCACCGCTCATTCAGCGCTGTGTGTTGGCTTTGACCTTCTCTCCTTCCGGCGAAGCTTGAACTGGGCAACGATGCGCACGAAGCGAATTTTCCTCACCGCAATCGTCGCCGTCGGCATCGGCGTTGCGGGCGCGAGTCTCGCCAGCGCCCAATCCTACCCCGATCGGCTGATCAAGATCGTCGTGCCCTATCCTCCGGCCGGCCCTGCCGACGTGGCGGCGCGCCTCGTGACGCAGCCGCTCTCCGCGCGACTTGGGCAAAGCGTCATCGTCGAAAATCAACCGGGCGGCGGCGGACGGACCGGCGCCAAGTTCGTGGCGCACGCCAGCGCAGATGGCTACACGTTGCTGCTGGGCGGCACCAATCCCAACGCCATCGCCTCGCTCTATCGCACGCTCGACTTCGAACCGATCAAGGACTTCGCCGCGGTCGGTCTGATCGCATTCGATTCCAATGCGCTGGTGGTGAACCCGGCGGTCCCGGCGAAAACGCTGCAAGAGCTTGTGCAATACGCCAAGGCCAATCCGGGCAAGCTCGCGTCCGGCGCCACGGTGGGCATCGGTCCGCATGTCTGCCTCGAGCTCTTCCGGGTCAGAACCGCCAGCAGCATCGTTTTCATTCCTTACAAAGGCGCTGCGCCCGCGGTTGCGGATTTGCTGGGTGGCCAGATTCAGATCGGCATGACCTCCAAGGCGGTCCTTCTTCCTCTCATCACGGAGGGCCGCCTGCGGGCGCTCGCGGTGACCAGCGACGTGCGATGGCCCGAGCTTCCGGACGTGCCGACGATGGCCGAAAGCGGATTCGGCGGCTTTCCGCCGTATCTATGGTCGGGGTTGCTCGCCCCGGTCCGAACGCCCGCCGCGGTGATCGACAAGATCAATGGCGCGCTCAACGAAGGGCTGAAATCGCCCGAACTCCAGGCGAGCATCGCCAAGCTCGGCTTGCAAACAAAAAGCATGACGCCGCGAGAGTTCGCCGACAAGCTTGCCGTCGAAGCGCGCGATTGGGAGGCGGCCGTAACGGAGTCCGGCGTCAAAATCGATTGAAAGCTTGGATTGCGGGTGTCCTGCCGCTTGAACGCGGGCGCCCCCGATTGCGCAAATTCCAACCGAACAAGACGGATCAGTTGGCGCTTTCCTCCGCTGCCTCAAGCGACAGCGGCTGAGACGGGTGCCGGCGCGTGCTCATGCCGGCAACACTCATGCGGCGGGTGAAGTCGCAATAGGCAAAGCCCATCCACGAGCCGCGGAAGCTGCGCTCATCGAGCTTCTCGAGATGAAAGCATGGCTGGAACGCCATGCCCTTGAGCGAGGCGCACACCGCCCCGCCGCGCTCGCGCAGCGTCCCCGCCGGCAGCCACACCCCCCGCACCGGCCCCGTGCCGTGGAACTGGATGGTGCCGATGACCGAGCCGTCGCCATAGATGCGGCCGGCGCCGCGCGAACCGTCAAAACAATTGAAGGCGAAAAGCTTGCCGGCCACGAAGCGTCGCGCCGCGTCCGGGCTGAGCGTTTCCGCGCACGCCAAGCTGGCAGCGAGCAAAGTCGCAATCACGACCGCGAACCGCGCAATCATACGAACCCCCTCCCCCGTTACCGTCGCTGCGGCAACCGTAACCGCCCGTTAACCATACGAATCGGGCGCGACTTTGCCGGATCTTGGTCAACAAATCCTGAACGCGGTTACCCGATCTTAACCACGATGCGACCGCGAACGCGGCCCTCGACGATGTTGCGGGCCGCCTCGATCACCTCGGCAAGCCCGATCTCGCTCGTCATGGCCGCAAGCTTTCCCCGATCGAGGTCGCTCTCCAACCGTTGCCACGCCGTCCGCCGATCGGCAATCGGACGCATGACGGAATCGATCCCGAGCAGCGAAACATTGCGCAGGATAAACGGCGCGACCGAAGTCGGCAAATCCATGCCGCCGGCCAATCCACAGGCCGCCACCGCCCCGCGGTAACGCGTCATCGAGAGCACATTGGCGAGCGTGGTCGAGCCGACCGTGTCGATGCCGCCCGCCCAGCGCTCTTTTCCCAGGGGTTTTGCGGGTCCTGCGAGCTCTTTGCGTTCGATGATCTCGGTTGCGCCCAAGCCTTTCAGGTAATCGGCCTCCTGCGGCCGGCCGGTCGAAGCCGTGACCTGAAAGCCACGGTGGCGAAGAATTGCAACCGCGACCGAGCCGACACCGCCGGCGGCCCCCGTGACCACCACCGGCCCGCTCATGGGCGTGACGCCGTGGCGCTCGAGCTCCATCACCGCGAGCATGGCGGTGTAGCCCGCGGTCCCGATTGCCATGGCGTCGCGCGCGTCCATGCCGGCGGGAAGCGGCACCAGCCAATTGCCCTTCACGCGCGCTTTCTCGCCATACCCGCCGAGATGGGTCTCGCCCAAGCCCCAGCCGTTGAGGATCACCTTGTCGCCGACTTTCCACTCGGGATGGGTCGAGGTCTCGACGGTTCCCGCCAAATCGATGCCGGGAATCATGGGAAAGCGGCGCACCACCGGCGCCTTGCCGGTGATCGCAAGACCGTCCTTGTAATTGAGCGTCGACCACTCGGGGCGGACCGTGACGTCCCCATCCATGAGATTGCGCTCGTCGAAATCGGCGAGGCCGGCCTTCGAGCCGGTCTCGGTCTTTTCGATTACGATCGCTTTGAAGGTCGCCATGGCGATCCCAACGATAGACGACGGATTACGGACGACAGATACCTCAAGTCGTCGCCGGCGCCAGTCGCGCCACCGGCCGCTCGACGATCGGCAGATTGATCGCCGCCGAGAGCAGGCCGAGCAGGATCGAGAGCCACCAGACCGCGTCGTAGGATCCTGTGCGCTCGAACAGCACGCCGCCCAGCCACACGCCGAAGAAGCCGCCGACCTGATGGCTGAAGAAGGCAAAGCCGAACAGCATGGCGAGCCAGCGCGTCCCGAACATGACCGCAACCAGGCCGGACGTGGGCGGCACCGTCGATAGCCACAGCAGGCCCATCACCGCCCCGAAGACGAGGGTCGCGATCGTGCTCGGCGGCAGCAGGATGTAGAGGAGGATCGCCGCCGCGCGGCCAAAATAAATGAGCGACAGGATGTAGCGCTTGGGCATGAACTCGGCGAGCCAGCCGGCGGCGACGGCGCCCACGATGTTGAATAGGCCGATACTGGCGAGCGTCCAGCCGCCGACCTCGGACGGCAGGCCGCGATCGACCATATAGGCCGGCAGATGCACGGCGATGAAGAAAATCTGGAAGCCGCAGGTGAAGAAACCGAGCACGAGCAGCACATAGCTCTTGTGGCCGAGCGCCTCGCTGAGCGCCTGTGCCACCGATTGCTGCGGCCGATTACTCGCCGCCGCAGGCGCGCCCGCCTGCCGTGGTGATGCGAGCGCGAGCGACAGCGGCATGATGAGAAGCACGACCGCGGCGAAGATGACGAGCGTGTCCTCCCAGCCGACGCCGCCAATGAGCGCCACCGCGAGCGGCGAGAACAGGAATTGCCCGAACGAGCCGGCCGCCGTGCCGGCGCCGAAGGCGAGCGAGCGCCACTGCGGCGGCATCAGCTTGCCAAACGCGCCGATCACGATGGTGAAGGAGGAGCCGGCGAGCCCGAAACCGATCACCGCGCCGGCGGTGAGATGCAGCATCCCCGGCGTGGCCGCGTAGGCCATGGAGGCCAGGCCCACGGCATAGAGCACCGCCCCTATGCTGAGAACCGGCGC
>JAFAHL010000038.1 GCA_019237215.1 Hyphomicrobiales bacterium
CACGCTCATAGCCCGTCGAAAGACGGGCGTGTGTCGACGCCCTAGGGGCGCGATAGAGGTGATGCAGTTCGATGCCCTCGACGCTGTCGATGCGATAATCCTCGCGCCAGCGATCGGCGGCGCGGTCCGAGCCGCCGCAGAACAGGCGGTGCAGCACGGTCAGGAACGCCGCCCGCTCCAGCGAGAAGCCATGCTTGCGCGCCTCGCCAGGCGCTCGATCACGCCCCGGCAGCCCGTCTCCTCCCACACCCGCTCGAAGGCGAGCGCCGGACCGATGCGCCGGGTCGAGATCGCCGCCCCCTCGCCGCGGTCGAGCGCATTGAGCACGATTGCTCTGTCGGCGAAGCGCGCCCCCGAGCGCAAAAGCCGCTCCAACTGCCCGCTCTCCTGCAGATCCTCGATCCGTCCGAGCGTCGCGATCACCTGCTGGCGCACCGCGGCGCCCTCGCGCCGGCTCTCGACGATCTGCAGATAGGCGCGACCGCCGGAGGTTTTCTTGCGGAAATACATGGCGGGAAACCGGACACCGACTCAATCTTGGTGCGCACACCATCCGCCTATCCCTGAATAAAATCAACCGAAATCAGCGCGCCACGTGGCACTACATTACCGCGCCCATTGCCCGTCGCCCGCAATCATATCAATACCTTGCGCCGAGCGCGCATGCTCCAACTGTCGAAGATCAGTCTTACAGTGGGTCGATGGTGGAGAAAATCAACATCATAGATGAATTTGACGCGACTCTGATTCGAGTCTCTAATCCCTCCGCTACTTAGCAGCCATCACCGCTGCCGCCTTCTAGGCGGTCTCCGTGACGTTGCCAGCCAGCAGCGTTGGCTACGACCGTAGCTCCACGCGCTACGCTGACGGCCTTGGCTGTGGCCATCGAGGCGGTCTGCGACGAGAGCGGACCCCGTCAGCCTGATCGAGCAATCTGAGGCCGGTGGCGGGCTTTTCCGATCACGGTATTTGATGGTTGGCAGCCTGCGGCCTCGCCGATCGCGACCGAAGGCCGGATAGCGCGCGCTCAGGCGGCGTTCGGATCGAGTTTGTCGACCAACTTCTGGAAGGTGTCCTCGAAGCCGGGGTCGTATTGGTCCGGGTGTGTTCGGACGAAGGCGATGACTTTGCGGTAGTAATCGGCGGCCGTTTTCTTGTCGCCGCGCGCCTCGTAGACCATGCCGAGGCGGTCGTATCCGTCATGGACTTCTGGGAAGCGCTCCAGGAGCTCGTGAGCGACTTTCTCGGCCTCGTCGATCTTGCCGGCCCGGATCAGATCGCCGACGGAGTTGGACAGCTCGGTCAGGTCGTCCGCATCTTCGTAATCCGCCGCCTCGGCCTCGTAGGCCGCCCGCATGGCGTTGCGCGCCGCTTGCCGCATGGCCTTGGTCTCGGCCTTCGGGGTGGCGGCGATGGCCGCTGCCTCGTCTTTGGCCAGACAGCATGCCTTGTATTTCTTGCCACTCCCACAAGGGCAGCGATCGTTGCGTCCAGGCTTGGCCATCGGGGTCGAGCACCTTCTGTCGGGAGGGACGCATCCTTGTACGCAGCGCTGCTGGCCGACGCCAGATTCCATGATCTCCTGCTCGCCGTCGACCGTGATCTGGCGGATGCTTGCCGGACCGAGGGCTGCGCCTGTGGCGGGCGCCGGCACATGGCGCACTATGCCCGCAAACCACGCGGCCGGCCGTGCCGTCTCGGACCCGAGCACGACCAGCGCTTCAGCTTTTGCTGTGCCGTCGACGGCTGCCGTTCGCGGGCAACGCCGCCGTCGCTGCGCTTCCTCGCGCGCAGGGTCTATGTCGCGACCATCGTCGTGCTGATCACCATTCTGCAGAACGGCGTCAGCGACGCGCGGCTCGAGCGCCTGAGCCAGGTGGTGTCCGTCGACCGGCGCACGATCGCACGCTGGCGCAGGTGGTGGCGCGACACGTTCACGGCGACCCCGTTCTGGAGGATGGCGCGCGCCGCCTTCCTGCCGCCGCTCGACGGGACGCAGCTTCCGGCGGCGCTGATCGACCGCTTCGGCGGCGACGCGCAGGATCCGCTGGTCGCCCTGCTGCGCTTCCTCGGTCCTGTCCCCGGAGGCGTCCGCATGCCGGCTTTCTGACGGGCGCGGCCGACCGTGCCGTCTCGGGCCCGAGCACGACCAGCGCTTCAGCTTTTGCTGCGCCATCGACGGCTGCCGTTCGCGGGCGACGCCGCCGTCGCTGCGCTTCCTCGGGCGCAGGGTCTATGTCGCGACCGTCGTCGTGCTGATCGCCATTCTGCAGCACGGCGTCAGCGACGCGCGACTCGAGCGTCTGAGCCAGGTCGTATCCGTCGACCGGCGCACGATCGCACGCTGGCGCAGGTGGTGGCGCGACACGTTCACGGCGACCCCGTTCTGGAGGATGGCGCGCGCCGGCTTCATGCCGCCGCTCGACGGGACGCAGCTGCCGGCGGCGCTGATCGAGCGCTTCGGCGGCGACGCCCAGGATCGGCTGGTCGCCCTGCTGCGCTTTCTCGGCCCTCTCACCGGAGGCATCCGCACGCGCGCTTTCTGACGGGCGCGGCCGACCCGCAGAGCATGCTCGTCGCGGGCGTCCGGACACTGCGCCTACGCTTAAGCGCACCCTGACGAGAGGAGCGCCGGCATGGGCGAGGAGACGCGAGGGCGACGGGTTCACGAGCGGTGGGCGCACCTGCGCTTCTCCGTCATCGGCCAGCTGTTGGCCGCGCCGCCCGACGAGGGCGAGCTGAAGGCTGCGATCGAAGGGCTGGCGGCCCGGACGTGGCGGCATCCGACCACCGGCGAGCCCGTGCGCTTCGGCTTCTCGACCATCGAGCGCTGGTACTACCGCGCCTTGCGCGAGCGCGCCGATCCGGTGACCGTTCTTCGCCGCAAGCTGCGCGCCGACGCCGGCCAGCAGCCTGCCGTCGGCGAGCCGGTTCGGCGCGCCGTCCTGGCCCAGTACGCCGCCCACAAGAGCTGGAGCGTCAAGCTCCACCACGACAACCTCGTCGCTCTGGCCGAGGCGCAGCCCGGCCTCGGGCCCGCGCCGTCCTATCCCACGTTGCTCCGCTTCATGAGAGCCAACGGCCTCGACAAACGCCGCCGCCTCACCGCGCGCCAGAC
>JAFAHL010000115.1 GCA_019237215.1 Hyphomicrobiales bacterium
GCCAGCCGATCCGGCTCCCCCTCGCCGTAGCGGTACTCATAGGCGATGTTGTGCCCTTCGACGTAGCCGAGCTCGCGCAAAGCCTGTCGCAAGGCCTGCCACATCGGCGCATCGTCGAGGATACCGATGCGCGGTATCTTCGCCGCTTGCTGCGCATGCGCCGCGAGCGGCCAGGTCGCGGCGGCGCTTCCCAGTAACGCCATGAAGTCGCGGCGTCGCATCCTGACACCCTCGGGCGGGCGGCGGCTCGCGCACGCCACTCAAGCTACAACAAAAACACGCCGCGTCCATGCCGCCCGCCAAGGATCGACGTGCCGCGATTGCAGGCCTTGGTCATTGGGGCGGATCTCAATCGTTCTGGAAACCAGATCTGGAGGGCTTCGCAGCGCCGCCGCCAGCGGCGCGGAGCAGTACGATGCCGCCACAACCGTGGTTTCCAACGAAATCTTAGCCCTCGCCCCAAGTAGGCATGGTGCCGCGGCCGCGCTCAGAGTGCCGCTCCGTCGAGCCGGCGGACCGCCAGCATGGTGATGTCATCGGAGGCAAGCGCATTGCCGACGAAGCCGCGGACCGCGTCCGCGACCGATGTGACGATCTCGGCCGCGGTCGAGCAGCCGCCAGCGGCGCGCAGCACGGCTTCCAGACGCGCTTCCGCGAACAGCTCTCCCTGCTGATCGGCCGCCTCGGTGACGCCGTCGGTAAAGACGTAGATGCTTTCGCCCGGCGCCAACGACGTCCGTCCGGTGGTGTAGACCGCATCGGGACGAACGCCGAGGATGATGCCTTTGGCGCCCTCGATCACCTCGAGCCCTTGTCCGTTCAGACGATAGGGCGCGTTGTGGCCGGCATTGCAAAATTCGAGGTCGCCGCTTCCCGGTCGGAGCATCGCGAAGAACAGCGTTACGAACATCATGTCGCCGTTGTTCTGGCAAAGCTCGCGATTGACCCGTCCGATGATTTCGGCCGGCCGCACCGATGTCCCCTGCCGCGAGCGCATGAGCTCGGTGGTGATACGGATCAGGCTCTTGGTGCGTGCCATGAACAGCGCTGCCGGCATGCCCTTGCCCGACACGTCGCCGACCAGGAAGCACAGCATTCCATCCTCGGTGACGAAAAAATCATAAAGATCGCCGCCGACCTCGCGCGCAGGGTCCATGCTCGCGCACAGATCGATCGGAAAATCCGGGCTCGGAGCCGGAAATGACTGCGGCACCATGGCCATCTGCAGTCGCCGCGCCGCATCGAGCTCCTCCTGCAGCCGGGCGAGATGGGCGTCGACCTCGTCCCGCAAGCGTTTCTTTTCGAGGGTCGCTCCGAGGCGCGCTTTCAGCAAAATTGGATTGAAGGGCTTGAGCAGATAATCGACGGCGCCGAGCTCGATGCAACGCGCCATGCTGTTCATCTCGGTGAGCGCCGAGATCATGATCACGGGGAGATCGCGCAGCCGCGCTTGATCCTTGAGCCAGGCGAGCACTTGAAAGCCGTCGACTTTGGGCATCATCACGTCAAGGAGGACGAGGTCGAAGGCGGTCGTCTCGAGGAGCGCAATCGCCTCCTCGCCGTCTCGGGCGGTCGCGACATCGGTGTAGCCTTCGAGATCGAGATGAAGCTTCAAAGTATAGAGGTTGTCGTCGTTGTCATCGACGACGAGGATGCGGGGGTCAGCTCCCATCGGTCGATTGTCGGTCACCGCGCTGTTCCGATCAACTCGAATGGCACTCTAGCACCGCCGAAGCGTGCCTGCTCGGCGTTCTCCCGCCATCGGTATTGCACTGCAGGAGAAAGCCGCGATCCGGGCGATGGCTGCGGTTCCCTGACGGATATGAATCGTTCTGGAATCTTCTGAGCGGGAATGGTTTCGCCCATTCCGCCGCGAAGCGAATACGGCTATGACAGCCTGCGCGGGCGCGGATGGCCCGACCCACAGGTGCTGCATGGACATCTCGGCCGAAGATCTCCCCGGCGGCATTACCAAAGTCGTTCTGCAGGGGCGCTTCGATACCACGGGCGCCGTCGTCATCGAGCTGCCATTCAACAAGATCGTGACGGAACAACGAAAGATCATCGTTGATCTTTCCGCGGTGAACTTCCTCGCCTCCTACGGCATTCGCGTTCTCTTGGTCGGCGCCAAGATCGTCAAGAGCAAGGGAGGGAACCTGGTCATCCTGTGCCCGGACAACAACGTCGCCAAGGTTCTCAAGACGGCCGGAATGGGCGCGCTCATCCCGATCCATCAAACCGAAGCCGCTGCGACGGCGGCGTTGGCATCGTGAAAGCGATGTCGAGCCTCGAAGCAAGACGACTGGTGCTGCGCAACGACGTTGCCGAGTTGCAACGGCTGGCAGGGTGGATCGAAGGCTTCGCACAGCATGGCATCTCGTCTGATGTCTCGTTTGCCGTCCAACTTTGTCTCGAAGAGGCCGTCGCCAACATCATCATGTACGGTGCCGCACGGGACGAGCGGCTCGAGATCGCGGTCGAGCTCGAGCGCAATGGCGGAACCCTGGTCGCCCGCATCGAGGACAACGGCCGGCAATTCGATCCCACGCGGGCTCCGCCGCCGGTGGTGGCGACTTCGCTCGAGAACGCGAAAGTGGGTGATCTCGGCATCCATCTCATGCGCAGTTTTGCAAGCGGCATGGATTACGAACGCCGCGAGGGCCGCAACCGGCTGACGCTGCGGTTCATCGATTCGACGTCACCGGCGCCGGAGTGACGCCGATGGCCGAGAATTTCGCGTTCGGACCGTTCCAATTGCTCGCCGCGCGGCGAGAGCTGCTGGCCCATGGCGTGCCGGTCACGCTCGGCCAGCGCGCCTTCGAAATCCTGCTGTTGTTGGTGAACCGCCACGGCCAGTTGGTGACCAAGGACGAGCTCATGGCCGAGGTCTGGCCCGGGGTGGTGGTCGAAGAAAACAACATCCAAGTTCACGTTTCCGCCCTGCGCAAGGTGCTGTCCACTGCCGGCGATGGCAAGCGCTACCTGCTCACCGTCGCCGGGCGGGGCTATCGCTTCGTGGCGCCGGTGAAACGCGAAAGCGGCGCGGAGCTCACAGTCCCGCCGGCATCCGCCTCCGACCGAACCGCGGCGGTATCCGCGGCCATCGGTGCCGCGACCAACAATCTCCCGCAGCAGCTCACCACGTTGATCGGACGCGAAGCGGACCTCGCGGACATCACCGCGCGCTTGGCTGCTCATCGTCTGGTGACGCTGACCGGGTCGGGCGGCGTCGGCAAGACCCGGCTCTCGATCGAGGCAGGTCGCAACGTCCTCGACCGGTATCCGGACGGCGTATGACTCGCCGAGCTGG
>JAFAHL010000122.1 GCA_019237215.1 Hyphomicrobiales bacterium
AGGACCAGGTATGGCGGCAGGACAAGGTGACCTTGCATCACTACCGCCCGCTGGCGCCGACTACGGTGTCGCCGCCGGTACTTGTCGTTTATGGGCTGATCGGGCGCTACACCATGGCGGATCTGCAGGAGGACCGCTCGCTCGTTCGCAACCTGCTCAACCTCGGCATCGATCTCTACGTCGTCGACTGGGGCAATCCTACCCGTGCCGACCGCTGGCTCACGCTCGACGATTACATCGACGGCTATCTGGACGGGTGCGTGCGCGAGATCTGCCGCCGCCACAAGGTCGACAATGTCAGCCTGCTCGGCATTTGCGAGGGCGGGGTCTTCACCACCTGTTATGCCGCGCTCCATCCCGAAGCCGTCAAGAACATGGTGCTGACCATCACCCCGATCGATTTTCACGGCGACACGGCGGAGAACCGGCTCGGCCATGGCTTCATCAACGTGTGGACGCGCAGCCTTGCGCCTGAGGACATCGATCGTTTGATCGAGGCGCACGGCATTCTGCCCGGCGAATTCATGGGATCGGTTTTTTCGATGATGACGCCGATGCGCACCCTGATGAAATACAACCTCGACATGCTGGAAGTGATGGACGATGAGAAGAAGTTCCTCAATTTCCTGCGCATGGAGAAATGGATTGCCGACCGGCCGCATCATCCCGGTGAGGCCGCCAAGCAATGGCTCAAAGAGCTCTATCAGGAAAACAAGCTCGTCAACAACGCGTTCGCCATCAACGGCCGTGTGGTGAAACTGAGCGATATCACGATGCCGGTGCTCAACGTGTTCGCGAAGGATGATCACATTATTCCGCCGGCAACCTCGCGTGCCCTCGCCGCCAAGGTCGGCAGCAAGGACTACACCGAGCTTCCCCTGCCAGGCGGGCACGTCGGCGTGTTCGTGGGCGGCAAATCACAGGCTCTGCTCGGGAACGGAATCGCCAAATGGCTCGCCGAGCGCCAGTAGCGCCAAAATATCAAAGTCATGACGCTTAAGAACAAGATTGTTTCCGTCGACGACGCGATCGCAATCATCCGCGATGGCGACACGATATCCGTGTCGGGGTTCGTGGGTATCGGCACGCCTGACGAGCTGCTGATCGCGCTCGAGCAGCGCTTCCTGCGCGAGCACCATCCGGCGGGTCTAACGCTCGTGTTCGCGGCCGCGCCCGGGGACGGCAAGGAGCGCGGGCTGAACCGTCTCGCGCACAAGGGGCTGATCAAGCGCGTCGTCGGCGGCCATTGGGGCCTTGTGCCGAAGATCGCCGAGTTGGCCGTCGACAACCTCATCGAAGCCTACAATCTTCCGCTCGGCGTAGTTGCCCACCTCTATCGCGACATCGCCGCGCGCCGCCCTGGCACGATCACCAAGGTGGGGCTGCGCACCTTCGTCGACCCACGCCTCCAGGGCGGCAAGCTCAACGGCATGACGACGCAGGAGCTGGTCGAGCTGATGGAGATCGATGGCGAGACCTGGCTTCGCTACAAGACGTTCCCTATCAATGTTGCGCTCATTCGCGGCACCACCTGTGATCCCAACGGCAACATCACCATGGAACGCGAAGCGCTCACTCTCGACAATCTCGCCGCTGCCATGGCGGCCAAGAACTCGCGTGGATTCGTGATCGCGCAGGTGGAACGCATAGCGGCGTCCGATACTCTCAATCCACGCGAGGTGCAGATTCCGGGCGTGCTGGTCGATTGCGTCGTGCTGTCGAAACCGGAAAATCACCTGCAGACCTACGGGACTCCCTATAACCACGCTTACTCAGGCCGCCACCGCGTGCCGCTCGACCGCATCCAGCCGATGTTGCTCGACGAGCGCAAGGTGATCGCACGGCGCTGCGCCTTTGACCTTCCGCTCGGCGGGGTCGTGAACCTCGGCATCGGCATGCCCGAAGGTGTTGCTGCGGTCGCGGCGGAGGAGCGCATCCTCAAGTACGTTACGCTCACCGCCGAGCCCGGTATCGTGGGCGGCGTCCCGCAAGGCGGCCTCGACTTCGGGACCGCTCTCAATCCCGAGGCGGTCATTCAGCAGAATCAGCAGTTCGACTTCTACGACGGCGGAGGCCTCGATCTCGCCTGTCTCGGCATGGCGCAGGCGGATGCTGCCGGAAACGTCAACGTCAGCCGATTCGGGCGGCGGCTCGCAGGCGCCGGCGGCTTCATCAACATCTCACAGAACGCCAAGAAGCTCCTCTTCGCCGGCACCTTCACCGCAGGCGGCCTCGAATTGGAAATCGCTGACGGCAAGATCGCCATCCCCAAGGAGGGGCGCGCCTCCAAGTTTATCGAGGCGGTCGAGCAGGTGACGTTCAGTGGCGAATACGCCGCCGAGATCGGGCAGCCCGTTTATTACGTGACCGAGCGTTGCGTCTTCCAGCGCACCACGCTTGGGTTAGAGCTGATCGAAGTGGCGCCCGGGATCGAGATTGAGCGCGATATCCTCAAGCAGATGCGGTTCAAGCCGGTCATCACGCGCGAGCCGAAGCCGATGGATGACCGCATTTTCCGCCCCGAGTCGATGGGGCTCGAACAGCTTCTGCTGGGCCTGAGCCTTGCCGACCGAATCACCTATGATCAGTCGCGTAACATTCTGTTCATCAATTTCGAGGGCTTTCAGGTGCGCACCGTGCAGGACGTCGATCTTGTTCGCCGGGAGGTGGAGGCGCGCTGCAAGGCGATCGGCCGCAAGGTCGCGCTCATCGTCAACTATGATGGCTTCTATCTCGATCCCGTGGTGAGCGATGCCTACATGTCGATGATCACCTACATGGAACAGCGCCACTATTCGTCAGCC
>JAFAHL010000522.1 GCA_019237215.1 Hyphomicrobiales bacterium
CGTGAATTCGGCGCCGCCGCCCGGACCAGTGGCGGCATGGAAATCGACCGAATGATACATGAGGCTGGTCTCGGCGTTTTTGAGATGGACCTCAACCGTGTCGCCGACGCGCACGCGGACGAAGGGGCCGGGTACCTTGCCGTTGAACGTCCAGAAATTGTAGCTGGTCTTGTCGTCCAACTGCCCTTTAAGCTCGACGGTCTCCAAGTCGACCCGGACGATCTGCGGTGGCCGGGCGCGGATGGGCGCCGGCAGGTCGGTCGGATCGCGCACGATCTCGGGGGCTATCGTGGCCACGGTGGCTCGCGCGCCCGGCGTCACTTGGATGCGACCTTCCGTCCCGGCCTCGCGGTGGCCCGCTGTCGAGCAGAAGTAGGTGAATTCACCGGTCTTGTCGGCGGTGAACGCGAGCGTGCTGCTTGCGCCTATTCCTAAGACCCGGTCCGAGCGTGCGGCATATTGATCGACGACGATGTCGTGCTCGGCGCCCTCGCCGTTGATCAAGTTGATCTGCACGACCTCGCCTTCATGCACCACCAGCATCGGATTGACCTTGCCGTCGATTTCGCCGCCGACCCCGAGATAGACCATCCGGCCCTGTGCGATCCCGGAGCGCAGCGTGAAAATGGTCGGAGCGTGCATATCTCCGTGTGCCATCGCGGCCGCAGGCGAGGCGGAGGTTTGGGCTGGAGCCCCCCTCGGCGGCGCCTGCGCCACCATGGGCTGCGCTGGATGCGAGTGCTGTTGCGCCCAGGCTTGATGCGCGCACCCCACGAGAAGTGCTGACAACAGCAGTGCGTTCCACATCCGCATCGGATTCGTCCTTTTCGACCGCAGCTCCATCGCGCCGCAGGAGCATCACCATCCATTTACAAATGATCCGCTCATCAGCCTGAAGGGAACCTGACATAGATCAAATCGAGGGTAGGCGCCGATCAGTCCGCTGCTGCGAGGAGCAGGCAAGGCGGAAGCGCGGCCGCTGCGGAGTGTCAATCAAGCTCGCTGGGCACAGCCGCGTCGAGCCTAGTGAGAGCGGCGGGCGGGCTCGCATACGCGCGCATGCATGTCGATTTGCAGCGTTTGACAAATATCAAAGTCGCGACCGCCATATCTGGCAACCTGCCATGAGGGTGAGTCCTACACCTTCAAGGTCGTGTCGGTTGAACCGGCGAGGTAATCGAGCGAGAATTTGGCATATCGCTCGGATAGAGCTCAGCTATGCCGCGACGTATCTGGCGCAGGAGTGGAGATCTCCGGCGCCGCCTGTACGAGATCCTGGAGCACGGCACGGTCGGGGACCGCACGGGTCTGATCGTCGGCCGGCTCATCGTCGTTCTGATCGTCACGAATCTCGTCACGATGACGCTCGATTCGGTGCCTGCGCTGCAGGCCCAATACGGGCCGCTATTCATCGCGATCGAGCTGTTGTCGCTCGTCGCTTTCACCATCGAGTACGCACTGCGGGTTTGGGTGGCGGCCGAGCGCGCACCGCACCGGCATTCGAGCGAACGCAAGGCCCGCTGGGAGTTCATTTCGAGCCCGCTCGGCGTGATCGATCTTCTCGCGGTCCTGCCGTTTTGGTTTGCATTCGTCTTGCCGGGCGATCTGCGGGCCCCTGCTGGTGTTTCGCATGGTGCGCTTTCTCAAGTTGGCGCGCTACTCGCCCGCCATGCGCTCGCTGCTCGACGCTCTCTACAACGAGCGCCGCGCATTGTTCGGTTGCTTCGTCATTTTACTGGGCGCGACGCTGGTCGCTGCCAGCGTCATGCATGTGATCGAGGGTCATGCACAGCCCGATAAGTTCGGCACCATTCCCGATGCGATGTGGTGGGCCATCGTCACGCTCGGCACGATCGGTTACGGCGACGTCGTTCCGGTGACCGTGCTGGGGCGCATCGTCGCATCAGTTACGATCTTCGTCGGCTTGATCATGATCGCCCTGCCGATCGGCATCGTCGCTACCGCCTTCGCCGATGAAATCCACCGTCGCGACTTTGTCGTCACTTGGGGCATGGTGGCGCGCGTGCCCTTGTTCGCCGAGCTACAAGCGACGGATATCGCCGACATCATGCGGCTCTTGCGCGCGCAGCAGGTCGAGGCCGGAGACATCATCGCCAAGCGCGGCGAGCCCGCTCATTCCATGTATTTCGTCGCCGCCGGGGAAGTGGAGATCGAGCTCAAGCACGAGCGCGTCCGGCTCGGCGCTGGTCATTTCTTCGGCGAGGTCGCGGCGCTGCGGCGGGCGCGCAGATCGGCGACGGTTACCGCCGTCACGCGGACAAGCCTGCTCGTGCTCGATGTCCACGACCTGCACGTGCTCATGGAGCGGGAACCGCGCATTGC
>JAFAHL010000368.1 GCA_019237215.1 Hyphomicrobiales bacterium
GCAGATCCCGCGTTGAACCGGTGCGTTTCACCCGCTGCCGTCCGCCCCCGGCGGAGGTCGCCTCCTCAATCGATGCGCGGATGTCAAGCTCCGGTAACGATCCTTGGGGTCATCGTAAGATTTAGCCGATCCTCCCCTCGGTTATCAGACCTGGTTGAAGCAACGCCATTTCGGCGGGCGCCGTAGGCCGCGGTCGCCATGCACGCATCGGGCCTCCAAACTCGCGTTCAGCGACACGGAACGCGGGGACGCGGTAACCGATCCTCGGCGGCTGTGGGTACGGCGAGCCAAGAAACTAGCGCAGCGGGGCCGCCGGCGACATGCCGGGCAGAACGTAGCAGGCGAGGAGCGTGCCGTCCGGGCGGAATGGCCGGCTGACCCGGCCGAACGCGCCGACGAGGCGATTCTGTGCTAGTTGATTTTGTCGAAGCAGCGGGAACAGAGCGCTAAAGCGCTCCGAGCGTGGGACGGAAGGTGGCAGATTGCGAACAAAACACGAATCTGCTTCACTTGTCGCCCCCGCCCCGATGCCTCGCTCCCCATGCGCATTTCCTATCTTGATCGGCTGAACACGGAGCAGCGGCAGGCCGTGGAGCACGGCGTCGGGAAGCCGAATGGTCAGGGAAGAAGACCGCTTCTCGTCATCGCCGGCGCCGGCTCCGGCAAGACGAGCACCCTCGCGCATCGCGTCGCGCATCTGATCGTCAGCGGCGCGGATCCGCGCCGGGTTCTGCTGATGACCTTTTCGCGGCGAGCCGCTGCGGAGATGACCCGGCGCGCCGAGCGTATCCTGCGCAGCGCGACAGGAGGGGGCGCCGCCGGGAGGGCCGATCGGCTCAGTTGGGCCGGCACCTTTCACGCGATCGGCGTCCGGTTGTTGCGCACTTACGCGAACGAGATCGGTCTCGATCCCGCCTTCACGATCCATGACCGCGAGGACTCGGCCGATCTCTTGAACCTGGTACGGCATCGCCTCGGGTTTTCGAAGACGCCGACGCGGTTTCCGCTGAAAGGCACCTGCCTTGCGATCTACTCGCGCTGCGTCAACGGCGAGGTGCCGATTGAGGAGGTGATGCGGACGTCCTTCCCGTGGTGTGGCGAATGGGCCGACGCGCTGAAAAAACTTTTCGCCGCCTATGTCGAAGCCAAGCAGCGGCAATGGGTCCTCGATTACGACGACCTGCTGCTCTACTGGGCACAGATGATGACCGATCCGGGTCTGGCCGCCGAGATCGGCGGCCGCTTCGATCATGTCCTCGTCGATGAATACCAGGACACGAACCGCCTGCAGGCCTCGATCCTGCTGGCCCTCAAGCCCGACGGTGCGGGTCTCACCGTCGTCGGCGACGACGCGCAGTCGATCTATTCGTTTCGCGCCGCCACGGTGCGCAACATCCTAGATTTCCCGGGACGGTTCAGCCCGCCCGCCGAGATCGTGACGCTCGCGCAGAACTACCGTTCGACGCCGCCGATCCTCGCCGCAGCCAATGCTGTGATCGGGTTGGCGAGCGAGCGTTTTACGAAGAACTTGTGGACCGACCGCAGCGGTGGCGAGCGCCCGCAACTCGTTGCCGTTCCAGACGAGGCCGATCAGGCGCGCTATGTCGTTGAACGTGTGCTCGAAAGCCGCGAGGCCGGGATCAAGCTGAAGCAGCAGGCGATTTTGTTCCGCGCCTCGCACCATAGTGGCCCGCTCGAAATCGAGCTGACACGTCGCAACATCCCGTTCGTTAAATTTGGCGGCCTCAAATTCCTCGAGGCTGCCCACGTCAAGGATCTGCTGGCGTTGCTTCGGTTCGTCGAAAACCCGCGCGACCGCATCTCAGGGTTCAGGGTGATGCAGCTGATGCCCGGAATCGGCCCTGACTCGGCGCAGCGCGTCCTCGACCACATCGCCGGAGCGGCCGAACCACTCCACACGTTGCAGCGTGCGAATCCTCCGCGCGCCGGCGACCATTGGAGGAGCTTCATCGAGTTGGTCGGCGACCTTTGCGACGGCCGGGCTGGCTGGCCGACCGAGCTGGGGCGGGCACGGCTCTGGTACGAGCCCCA
>JAFAHL010000481.1 GCA_019237215.1 Hyphomicrobiales bacterium
CGCGTTGGTGATCACGGTGTCGACCGCGCCGGCTTTGTTGGCGACCTGGCTCTGGCCCATGCCGTCGCGGATCACCTTGCCGCCGCCGAATTTCACCTCCTCGCCGTAGGTGCAAAAATCCTTCTCCACCTCGATGACGATGTCGGTGTCGGCGAGGCGCACGCGGTCGCCGGTCGTGGGGCCGAACATTTCGGCGTAGACGGCGCGTTGCATCTTGGTGGACATGCTTCAGCTCCCTGAAGGCGTGGCTGCGGCCTGCACATTACGCGTGGGACTCGGATAGCGCGGTTCTTGCTCAAGTCGCAGCGATCAGAGCTTCCCCATCACGTCTTGCCGGAATCCGTAGATCATCCGCTTGCCCGCAAGCGCGACCAAGGTGACCTCGCGCGTCTGGCCGGGCTCGAAGCGCACCGCCGTGCCGGCGGCGATCGCCAGCCGCATGCCGCGCGCCTTCTTGCGGTCGAATTTCAACGCCGGATTGGTCTCGAAGAAATGATAATGCGAGCCGACCTGGATCGGCCGGTCGCCGGTATTGGTGACCGCGACCACGGCCGTCTTGCGGCCGGCATTGAGTTCGATCTCGCCGTCCTTGATGAACATCTCACCGGGGATCATGGCGTGCCTTCATCGTATCGGCTCATGCACCGTCACGAGCTTGGTGCCATCCGGAAAGGTCGCTTCGACCTGGATGTCGTGGATCATATCTGCGATGCCGTCCATCACCTCGCCGCGCGTGAGCACGTGCGCGCCCGCTTCCATCAGCTCGGCGACGGTTTTGCCGTCGCGCGCGCCTTCGACGATGAAATCGGTGATGAGCGCCACCGCCTCGGGATGATTGAGCTTGACGCCGCGCTCGCGCCGCCGGCGCGCTACCATCGCAGCCATGGAGATGAGCAACTTATCTTTTTCACGCGGGGTCAGGTTCATGACTTGCCTGCAAATTTGCCTTCAAACTTGCGTTCGCCTCAGTTGAGCCACAGCCGCGGCAACGGCGCGCCGCGCACCGCGGCGAGCACGGCAACGAGATCATGGCGCAGCGCTTCGCCGTCGGCGGCGCAGAGTCGCACGGCGGCGAGCCCGTTCCAGGCGGAGACGCCGACCTCGCCGCGGAAACGATCGCCGAGCGCGCGCACGCCGGCGGTGGTGCCTTCATCGCCGGGCACGACCAGTACGGTTGCGACGGCGATGCCGCCATTGGCAACCGCGGGCTGCGCCAGCCTGGACGCCACGGCGCCATCGAGCCGCAAGGCTTCGGCGTGCATGAGCCGCCCGCCCCGGCGCAGGCGCCAGCGATCGAATAGAGAACTGTCGTGCACCGCCTCCCCCATGCCGGAGCGTCCGAACACGATCGCCTCCGCCAACACCAGCCGTGCGTCCTCGGCCAGATCGACATCGATCGATCGCTTGAGCCGCGCCCGATCGAACAGGATCGTCTCCTGCGGCAGCCAGGCGAGCGAGCCGCCGGCGGCGACATCGAGCTTCACGTCGATCCTCGCCTGCGGTGCGAGCGTGCGATAGACCTTTTCCGCCGCGGCCGTGGTAACGACGAGCCGCGCCTCGGGCTCGACGGTCACGCCGAGCGTGAAGCGGTCGCCGCCGGCGACGCCGCCCGCGGTATTGACGATGACGGCCTCGAGCTCGGCCGAGGCCGGCCCCGGACAACGCACGCGCAGCGGGCCTTCCTCGCGCAGGCGCGAACGCCGCGTCACCCCGGCGCTCGCGCGGACCGCGAGCACGATGCTCCCCACGGCGCGGTTCGCCGCAAACGTACAGGCCACATCGGCTACCGCAGGTCCCATGTTTGCGCCTCTGTCGTCATCGCAGCCTAATCCCGCTCCGCTGCGGCGTGCAATGCAAGCGGCCTTGAAGCCGGATGACGAGCAAAGCAGAGAGCGCTCAAATCGCCATTGCGCGTTTGAGCGCCGCCTCGTCCATCGTGTCACGGCTGCAGGAATAGACGATCGCGCCGCGATCCATCACCGCAAAATGGTCCCCCAGCTCGCGCGCGAAGTCGAGATATTGCTCGACCAGTACCACGGCGATCCGCCCGAGATTGCGCAAATAGGCGATGGCGCGGCCGATGTCCTTGATGATCGAGGGCTGGATACCCTCGGTCGGCTCATCCAGCAGCAGCAGGCGCGGGCGCATGACCAGCGCCCGGCCGATCGCGAGCTGCTGC
>JAFAHL010000487.1 GCA_019237215.1 Hyphomicrobiales bacterium
GCACGCGCGCTTCCGAAGTCGCCTCCGAGTTGATCGTCCGCGACAAGGTCGACCTCCTCCTCGCTTCCGCCGCGCCCGACACCACCAATCCGGTCTCCGACCAGGCCGAAGTCAACGAAGTGCCATGCGTCACGACCAATTGCCCATGGCAGCCATATTTCTTCGGCCGCAACGGCAACCCGACAAAGGGCTTCACCTGGACCTACCACTTCTTCTGGGGCCTCGAGGACGTCATCGGCGCGTTTTTGGCGCTGTGGGATTCGGCTGCGACCAACAAGGTCGTGGGCGGGCTCTTCCCCAACGACGCCGACGGCAATGCCTGGGGCGATCCGCAGCGCGGCCTGCCGCCGGCGCTCGCGAAGGCCGGCTACAAGCTCACCGATCCCGGCCGCTACCAGCTCATGAACAACGACTTCACCTCGCAGATTTCGGCGTTCAAGGCGGTCAATGCCGAGATCGTCACCGGCAACATGATCCCGCCCGACTTCGCCACCTTCTGGTCGCAGGCGGCGCAACAGGGCTTCCGCCCGAAGATCGTGACCATCGGCAAGGCGCTGCTGTTCCCGTCGGTGATCGAGTCGCTCGGCGCGCGCGGCAGCGGCCTCACCACCGAAATCTGGTGGACGCCGAACCATCCGTTCAAGTCCGGCCTCACCGGGCAGAGCGCGAGGGAGCTCACCGACGCCTATGTCAACGCCACCAAACGGCCGTGGACGCAGCCGATCGGCTTCCAGCACGCGCTGTTCGAGGTCGCGCTCGACGTGCTCAAGCGCGCGAACACGCTGGAGCCGAAGGCGATCCTCGATGCCGTGGTCGCGACCGATTACAAATCGATGGTCGGCCCGGTGAAGTGGACCGGTCAACCCGTCAAGAACGTCACCAAGACGCCGCTCGTCGCCGGCCAGTGGCAGCGCAAGGACGACCGCTTCGATCTGGTCATCACCACCAACAAGACCGCGCCGGAGATCCCGGTGGGCGGACAGCTGCAGCTGTTGTCGTAGCGCATGCCGCACTTGTCATGAATTCAACTCCGTTCGTCCCCGCGAACGCGGGGACCCAGAGCTACGGTCTGCGGCTCCCTGGATTCCCGCTTGCGCGGGAGTGAGCGGTGGAGCGGCGCTTGCGTGATAGAGTGTTGCGCGTGATGCGGACGACCACTGCATGCCTGCCATCCTTGCTTTCGAAAAAATCTCCAAGCGCTTCGGCGCTGTGGTGGTCGCGCGCGCGCTCGATCTCGCGCTCGCCGAGGGCGAGGCGCTCGGCATCATTGGGCCGAACGGCGCCGGCAAGACCACGCTGTTCGGCATCGCCAGCGGCACGGTCGCACCCGATGCCGGACGCGTCGTCTTCGCCGGCATCGACATCACCCATCTGGCGCCGGAACGCCGCTGCCGCCTGGGCATCGGCCGCTCGTTTCAGATTCCGCAGCCGTTCAACGGCATGACCGTGTTCGAGAATCTCGTCGTGGCGGCGGCGTTCGGCGGCGGCCGCCGCGAGCGCGACGTCTATGCGCGCTGCGTCGAGCTCATCGAGCAATGCGGCCTCGCAGCCAAGGCCAATCGGCCCGCCGGCAGCCTCACGCTCCTCGACCGCAAGCGGCTCGAGCTGGCGCGCGCGCTCGCCACGCAGCCGCGCGTGCTCCTGCTCGACGAGGTGGCCGGCGGCCTGACCGAGCACGAATGCAAGGCGCTGGTCGACTTGATCCGCGACATTCGGCGCGGCGGCATTTCGATCATCTGGATCGAGCACGTCGTTCACGCGCTGGTCGCGCTCGTCGATCGCCTGGTTGTTTTGCACGGCGGCGGCTTCATCGGCGAGGGCGCGCCGCAGGCGGTGATCGCGTCGCCCGCGGTGCGCGACATCTACATGGGCATCCCCGCCGATGCCTGAGCCGCTCCTCGACGTGCGCGCGCTCGACGCGTTCTACGGCGACTTCCAGGCGCTGTTCGGCGTGTCGCTGCGCGTGTGGCCGGGCGAAGTGGCCGCCGTCATCGGCGCCAACGGCGCCGGCAAATCGACGCTGCTCAAATGCATCGCCGGCGTGATCGCGTCGCGCCGCGATGCCATCTTATTCGACGGCGAGCCGCTCGGAGACGCGCCCGCCCACGCGGTGGTCGCCCGCGGCATTGCGCTCGTGCCCGAAGGGCGCCGCCTGTTCGCCTCGCTCTCGGTCGAGGAGAACCTCCTCATCGGCGGCCAGCTCGGCCGGGCGGGGCCGTGGAGCCTGCCGCGGATCTACGAGCTGTTCCCGGCGCTGGCCGAGCGTCGCCACGCGGCGAGCACCTCGCTCTCCGGCGGCGAGCAGCAGATGGTCGCGATCGGACGCGCGCTGATGTCCAATCCGAAACTCCTCCTCTGCGACGAGATCAGCCTCGGTCTCGCGCCCATCGTGGTGCGCGAGGTCTACGCCCGCCTGCCCTCGATCGTCGCCGAAGGCAGTTCGCTGGTCATCGTCGAGCAGGACATCGTGCAGGCGCTCAAGGCGGCAAACCACGTCTATTGCCTGCAGGAGGGCCGCATCGCGCTCGCCGGCGCGGCCGCGACGCTGACCCGCGAGGCGATCTCGGCCGCGTACTTCGGAGCGTGATAACTAAGAGCGCGCAACCGCGATGGAATGGGTCAACATCATCGTCCAAGGCGTGCTGATCGGCGGGCTTTACGCCATGTTCGCCGCCGGCCTCGCCCTGATCTTCGGCGTGATGCGGCTCGTCAACATCGCCCACGGCGATCTGATCGTGCTCGCCGCCTACATCGCGCTGATGACGACCGACACGCTCGGGCTCAACCCGCTGCTCGCCATCGTGATCGTGGTGCCGATCATGGCGGCGATCGGCTATGGCCTTCAGCGCGCGCTGCTCAACCGCACCCTCGGCGAGGACGTGCTGCCGCCGCTGCTGGTGACCTTCGGACTCTCCGTCATCATCCAGAACGCGCTGCTCGAAGTCTTCACCGCCGACAGCCGGCGCCTCAATGCTGGGCCGATCGAGGTGGCGAGCTTTCCCCTGATGGAAGGCGTGTGGATCGGCGTGCTTCCTCTGCTGCAATTCGTCGTCGCCATTGCCGTCATCGGCGCGCTGCAACTTTTGTTCTACCGCACGGCGCTCGGCCGCGCGTTTCGGGCGACGTCTGATGACCAGTCCGTCGCCCAACTGATGGGCCTGGACAACCGTCATATCTTCGCGCTCGCCATGGCGCTGTCGCTTGCCGTCATCGCGGTGGCGGGCGTCTTCATCGCCGTGCGCACCAATTTCGATCCGGCGATCGGACCCGCGCGGCTAATCTTCGGCTTCGAAGCCGTCATCATCGGCGGGCTCGGCAGCATGTGGGGCACGCTCGTGGGCGGCATCATCCTCGGCGTGTCGCAGGCGATCGGCGCGCAGATCAATCCCGGCTGGCAGCTCCTGGCCGGGCACCTTGCCTTTCTCCTTATTCTGGCGGTGCGGCCCGAGGGCCTGTTCCCGAAGGTGCGCGGATGAGCGCCGCCTTCCACGTCGAGCATGCGACCCGCGCGAGCCGCATCGGCACCGCCGCCTTCGCCGTCGCCACGGTGCTGCTCGCGGCGGCGCCGGCCTGGGGCGGACGCGACGACCTGCGGCTCTTGGCGGAGATTTACGCCTATGTCGCACTCGCGAGCCTCTGGAACCTGCTCGCAGGCTATGCCGGGCTCGTCTCGGTCGGCCAGCAGGCCTATGTCGGGCTCGGCGGCTACGTCTTGTTCGCCTCGACCATCGAGGCCGGCCTTCACCCGCTGCTCGCCGTGCCGATTGCGGGCGCCGTGGCGGCCGTGGTCGCGCTGCCGGTTGCCGGCCTGCTGTTTCGGCTGCGCGGACACTACTTCGCCATCGGCACCTGGGTGGTGGCCGAAGTCTTCCGCTTGGTTGCCTCGCAGATTTCCGCGCTGGGCGGCGGCTCCGGCATCAGCCTCCCGGCCGCCATCGTGACGGAGATGGCGTCGAGCCGGCAGATGCGCGAATTCCTGATCTACTGGCTCGCGCTCGCCCTCGTGGTGATCGTGCTCGCCGCCATCGTGCTACTGCTGCGCTCGCGCTATGGCCTCGCGCTCACCGCGATCCGCGACAACGAGCTGGCGGCGCGATCGAACGGCGTCGACGTCACGCGCACCAAGCTCGCGGTCTACGTCTTGACCGCCTTCGGAACGGCCATGGTCGGCGCCTTGATCTTCCTGCAGAAGCTGCGGATTTCGCCCGACACCGCGTTCAGCGTCAACGACTGGACCGCCTTCGTCATCTTCATCACGGTGATCGGCGGCATCGGCCGGGTGGAGGGGCCGATCATCGGCACCGTCGTGTTTTTCGTCCTGCGGCAGACGCTGGCCGACCTCGGCAGCCTATACCTGCTCATGCTGGGCGCCGTCGCCATCGCGGTGATGCTGTTCGCCCCCAAGGGCATCTGGGGCTTTCTCGCCGAGCGCTTCGGCTGGCAGCTCTTGCCGCTCGAGCGGCGCTTGCGCTTTGCGCCGGATGCCCGCACAACATGACCCTCAAGAGCAATCGATCCGCCAGTACATCGGGAGAGAAACAATGGCTGCGAAATCCGACAAGGTCATCATCACTTGCGCCGTCACCGGCTCGATCCACACGCCCACCATGTCGGAGGCTTTGCCGATCACGCCCGACCAAATCGCCGAGCAGGCCATCGGCGCCGCCGAGGCCGGCGCCGCGATCCTGCATCTGCACGCCCGCAACCCGCAGGACGGCCGCCCGACCGGCGATCCCGCGGTGTTCATGCAGTTCCTGCCGCGCATCAAGCAAGCGACCGACGCCGTCGTCAACATCACCACCGGCGGCTCGCCGACCATGACTGTCGACGAGCGGCTCGCGGGCGTCATGAAGTTCTCGCCGGAAATGTGCTCGCTCAACATGGGCTCGATGAACTTCGCGCTCTATCCGATGGTCGCCAAATACAAGACCTGGAAGTACGAGTGGGAGAAGCCCTATCTGCTCGGGACCGACCAGATCATCTTCCGCAACACCTTCGCCGATATCGAGAAGATCTCGAAGCTGATGGGCGAGGGGCACGGCACCAAGTTCGAGCACGAGTGCTACGACGTCGGGCATCTCTACAATCTCGCCCACTGCGTCGACAAAGGCTGGTTCAAGCCGCCGATCTTCCTGCAGCTGATCTTCGGCATTCTCGGCGGCATCGGCGCCGACATGGAGAACCTGCTCTTCATGAAGCGCACCGCCGACAAGCTGTTCGGCGACGACTATTCGTGGTCGGTGCTCGGGGCCGGGCGTTTCCAGATGCCGTTCGCGACCCAAGCGGTCATGATGGGCGGCAACGTGCGCGTCGGCCTCGAAGACAGCTTGTTCATCGGCCGCGGCCAGCTCGCCAAAAGCAACGCCGAGCAGGTGGGCAAGGCGCGTCGCCTGATCGAGGAGCTCGGCTTCCAGGTGGCGACGCCGAAGGACGCGCGCGCGATGCTCGGGTTGAAGGGCCCGGACCGGACGAAGTTTTGAGCTTCGTGAACGGGCGATGACCTCTCGACCGTCATCGCCCGCGAAAGCGGGCGATCCAGTAGCCGCCGGGCGTTGCGTGATGAACCGCCGGGCCCGATTGCCACATGCGTGTTTACTGGATGCCCGCTTGCGCGGGCATGACGACTCGCGTTGAGCGAAGGTGACCTGCCATGCCCAATGACACGATCGTCGATATCTACTGTCACATCTTTCCCGACGAGTTCTTCCAGGAGATGAATCGCATTGCGCCGCGGCTCGGCAACATCGCGGCGCGGCTGCGCGGCGTCAAAAAGCTGTTCGATCTCGACGAGCGCTTCCGCGAGATGGACCAGTTCGGCGATTACCGCCAAATCATCTCGCTGCCGAATCCGCCGATCGAGGACCTTGCCGTCGGCGAGATCGGGCTCAACCTCGCGCGCATCGGCAACGACGCCATGGCCGAGCTCGCCGCGCGCCATCCCAAGCGCTTCCCGACCTTCGTCGCCGCGCTCTCGATGACGGACGTGGAGGGCTCGGTCGCGGAGGCGCGGCGCGCGGTCAACGAGCTCGGCGCCGGCGGCGTCCAGATCTTCAGCAGCGTGGCCGGCCGGCCGCTCGACGAAAAAGCCTTCGAGCCGATTTTCGCGACCATGGCGGAGCTCGATTTGCCGATCTGGCTGCACCCGGCGCGCACGGCGAGCATGCCGGATTATCCCAAGGAGCAGAAGTCGCGGTTCGAGATGTGGTGGTGCTTCGGCTGGCCCTACGACACCTCCGTGGCGATGGTGCGCATGGTGTTTTGCGGCCTGCTCGACCGCTATCCGCGGCTCAAGATCGTCACCCATCATCTCGGCGGCATGATTCCCTATTACGACGGCCGCGTCGGGCCGGGCCTCGACGTGCTGGGCGCCCGCACCAGCGACGAGGACTATTCGAACATCCTGCCGTCGCTGAAGCGGCCGCATCTCGACTATATGCGCGATTTCTACGGCGACACCGCGCTGTTCGGCGGCGGCATCCAGGCGGTGCGCTGCGGGCTCGACTTCTTCGGCGCCGAGCACGTGGTGTTCGCGACCGACACGCCGCTCGGTCCGATCGCGCCGACCATCGACGTCATCAAGCGGCTCGACATCGCCGACGGCGATCGGCGCAAGATCTTCGCCGGCAACGCCGAGCGGCTGCTCAAGCGGAAATTCTCGTGACATGCGAGTGGTGAGCATGCCCATGATTGTGACGTTACGCCCCTTCATTGCCGCGCTGCTGTTGCTCGCGAGCGGTTCGTTGCTGGTGGCAGGCGCG
>JAFAHL010000511.1 GCA_019237215.1 Hyphomicrobiales bacterium
GGCGCGCCCCGCATCACCAAGGACGGCGTGACGGTGGCGAAGGAAATCGAGCTCGAGGACAAGTTCGAGAACATGGGCGCCCAGATGGTGCGCGAGGTCGCCCAGAAGACCAACGACCTTGCCGGTGACGGCACCACCACCGCGACCGTGCTAGCGCAAGCGATCGTCAAGGAAGGCGCCAAGTCGGTGGCCGCCGGGATGAACCCGATGGACCTCAAGCGCGGCATCGACATTGCCGTGAGCGCGGTGGTCAAAGACATCGAGAAGCGCGCCAAGAAGGTCGGCTCGTCCGCGGAGGTCGCCCAGGTGGGCACGCTCGCGGCGAACGGCGACAGCAAGGTCGGCAAGATGATCGCCGAGGCGATGCAGAAGGTCGGCAACGAAGGCGTGATCACGGTCGAAGAAGCCAAAGCGCTCGACACCGAAGTCGAGATCGTCGAAGGCATGCAGTTCGATCGCGGTTATCTCTCGCCCTACTTCATCACCAACGCCGAGAAGATGGTGGCCGAGCTCGAGGACGCCTTCGTGCTCCTGCACGAGAAGAAGCTCTCCGGGCTGCAGGCGATGCTCCCCGTGCTCGAGGCGATCGTCCAGGCCGGCAAGCCGCTGTTGATCGTGGCCGAGGACGTGGAGGGCGAGGCGCTCGCCACCCTCGTCGTCAACAAGCTCCGCGGCGGGCTCAAGGTCGCCGCCGTCAAAGCCCCCGGCTTCGGCGACCGCCGCAAGGCCATGCTCGAGGACATCGCGATCCTCACCGGCGGTCAGCTCATTTCGGAAGAACTCGGGATCAAGCTCGAGAACGTGACCACCGCCATGCTCGGGCGCGCCAAGAAGGTCATCATCGAGAAGGAGAAGACCACGATTGTCGACGGCGCCGGCAAGAAGAAGGACATCGAGGCCCGCATCGGCCAGATCAAGGCGCAGATCGAGGAGACCACGTCCGACTATGACCGCGAGAAGCTGCAAGAGCGGCTGGCCAAGCTCGCGGGCGGCGTGGCGGTGATCCGCGTCGGCGGCGCCACCGAGATCGAGGTCAAGGAGAAGAAGGACCGGGTCGAGGACGCGCTCAACGCCACCCGCGCCGCGGTCGAGGAAGGGATCGTGCCGGGCGGCGGCGTCGCGCTCCTGCGCGCCAAGAAGGCGGTCGGCAAGATCACCGACGGCAATGCCGACGTGCAGGCCGGCATCAATATCGTGCTCAAGGCGCTGGAATCGCCGACGCGGCAGATCGCGGAAAACTCCGGCGTCGAGGGCTCGATCGTGGTCGGCAAGATCATGGAGCACAAGTCCGAGACCTTCGGCTTCGACGCTCAGAGCGAGGAGTACGTGGACTTGGTCGACAACGGTATCGTCGATCCCGCCAAGGTCGTGCGCGCCGCGCTGCAAGATGCGGCTTCGGTGGCCGGCCTGTTGGTGACGACCGAGGCCATGGTCGCGGAAGCGCCGAAGAAGCAGACGCCTCCCCCGCCCATGCCGGGTGGCGGCGGAATGGGCGGAATGGACTTCTAAATCGCATTCGCTCGATAAGACAGCAAGCGACGAAGGGCGCGGTGCAAGCCGCGCCCTTCGATTTTGGAGCGGCCCATTCGGAGAAGACCTCCCGGCCGCGCCGCAGATGACCCAAAATCGGCAGCACCCGTCCGCGATCGGCCGATGAGCGGACACTTCCCGACTGGAACCGGAATAAATCAAAGCGGTTGGTAGTTCGTTCACGGCCCATACGCCGCCCTGGCGCAGCTTCATAGGGCGACACTCAACGACGGTTCTGGACTTCATGGCAGCTGAGCAATCCAAGCCGAAAGGGCCGGATCTCGCACGCGGCGTGCCGCTTGGTGACGTTGCCGATGGCGGCATGGTGGGCGGGCATGTGGGCGACGACGCGGTGCTTCTCGCGCGCCGCGGCGACGAATTGTTCGCGATCGGCTCGACGTGCTCGCACTACGGCGGCCCGCTCGCCGAAGGATTGATCATCGGCGATACCGTGCGATGCCCCTGGCACCATGCCTGCTTCAGCCTGCGGACCGGCGAGGCAGTCGCAGCGCCCGCATTCAACCCGATGCCGTGCTGGCGCGTGGAAAAGCGCAATGGCTCGGTCTTCGTGCGCGAAAAAATCGAGCCTGCCGGCGAGCGCGCCGCCGGCAAGGCTCGAGGTTCGAGCGCAAAGCCTGAACGCGTGGTGATCGTGGGCGGCGGAGCGGCGGGATTCGCCGCGGCCGAGATGCTTCGGCGGGAGGGCTTTGCCGGCAGCGTGACGCTCGTCTCCTCGGACGAGGTGGCCCCCTATGATCGGCCGAATTGCTCGAAGGACTATCTTGCGGGGAACGCGCCCGAAGACTGGATGCCGCTCAGACCGCCCGAGTTTTATCAGGACCAATCGATCGGACTTGAGCTTCGCAGCAACGTCACCGGCATCGATACGAAAGGACGCCAGGTGACGCTTGCGGGTGGACGAAGCATCCCGTTCGACAAGCTGCTGCTCGCAACCGGCGCCGAGCCGTTGCGCCTCGATATCCCCGGCGCTGATCAGCCGCACGTGCGCGTGCTGCGCTCGCTCGCCGATTCGCGAGCAATCATTGTCCGGGCAAAAGCGGCCCAGCGCGCAGTCGTGATCGGCGCAAGCTTCATCGGCCTCGAGGTTGCCGCCGCGCTGCGGGCGCGCGAGATCGACGTTCACGTCGTGGCGCCGGAGCGCCGACCGCTGGAGCGCGTGCTCGGGCGTGAATTCGGCGATTTCGTGCGCGCGATCCACGAGGAGCACGGCGTCGTGTTCCATCTCGAGGAGACGGCAACCGCGATCGACGCCGCCAATGTGAGGCTTAAAGGCGGCACGACATTGGCGGCCGATCTCGTCGTCGTCGGCATTGGAGTGCGGCCGCGAATCGAGCTGGCCGAGCGCGCCGGTCTCAAACTCGATCGCGGCGTCGCGGTGAATGAATACCTTGAAACCAGCGTGCCGGGAATCTTTGCCGCCGGCGACATCGCGCGCTGGCCCGATCCCCATACCGGCGACAATCTGCGGATCGAGCATTGGGTCGTGGCCGAGCGGCAGGGTCAGACGGTGGCGCGCAACATCCTCGGCCAGAGGCAACGATTTTTCGAGGTTCCGTTCTTCTGGAGCCAACACTACGATGTGCCGATCAACTACATCGGGCACGCCGAGAGATGGGACGACCTCGATATTGAGGGCAACATCGAAGCACGCGACTGCCTCGTGCGCTATCGTCGCAACGGCAAGGTGCTCGCGGTGGCCTCGATCTTCCGCGACATCGATAATCTCGAGGAGGAGGCGGCGATGGAACACGCCGCTGCGGTAGAAGGGCCCGGATGCGAGCCTCCGACGCGTCGAGGCTAGAGTGATCCGCCCGTGCGAACGCAGTGATCGGCGTGGCGTACGACCCAGGCCGAACGTCCTCTCATCCAGGGGACAACTCTCTCCGCCATCTTGAAGCAATTGGTAATGATCGCACTCGACGCCGGCGGCACGCCGGGGCCGCGGGTGATGGCGGCATGTGCGTCATCCACCCAAAACCCTGCATAAGCGAGCGCGGCCGCGGCCACCGCGAACCGGAACATGCGTCCCTCCTTGCGACGTTGCATTCCCGAGTGCCGCGTTCGACGGCCTTAAGCCACCGTCGTCGCCTCGATTGTTTGTCTCATCGTACCGGCTTGGGCGCAGGCTCGTTTGATCGCCTGATCGCCGCGTCGACGCCAGCATAACAGGCAAGACTTACGTCAACCTGAATGGCCTCGGCTGCGGGCGCATCATTGACGCCGGCCGCCCGCGAACAATTGTCTTCTTGCGTGCGGCCGCTGGTGGCAGCGGTCTGGCTTTCGCCGGATGTGATTCGTCACGCCACTCCCGCGGCGCGCTCACATGGTGGGGTTGGCGTAGCGACCGCCGAGCGCGTTGAGGCCGTAGGCCGCGCCGGCGATGTCGAAGTTGAACGAGAAGTGCTGGTTGATGGCGAGCACGTCGCGCAGATGCCGCTGCAGCGGGTCGCGGGTGTAGAGGCCCTGCGCCCCATAGCACGACCATAGCGTCTCGACCGCCTCGCGCGCCTGGTTCACGGCGAAAGCGGAATGGGCGCGGAACCGCAGCTTGGTCTCGAGGTCTGGCACCTCGTTACGCTCGGCGGCGGCCTGGAAGGCGATGGCCGACTGACGCAGGAGGTCGCGCGCCGAGTCGATCAGGCAGCGCGCGCGAGCGACCTTGATCTGCACGGCCTGGAAATCCGCCACCCGCGCGCCGGTATAAGTGCCCGCCCGCTGGGCCATCGCCTTGAGGAACAGCTCGTGCGCGCCTTCGGCCGCACCTAGCGCCGCCGGCGCCAACGGGTGGCTGGAGGCGGCCACCAACGGGATGGAAAACAGCGCGCCGGCGTTGAGCGCAGCGCCGGGATGCTCGCGCCCGCCGCGGCAGCGGCGGAGCGGCAGCGCGCGCCGCTCGGGCACGAACAATTCCTTGACCGCGACATCCTTGCTACCCGTGGCCGCCATGCCCATGGCGTACCAGGTGTCGATAATCTCGTAGTCGGACTTCGGCACCAGACAGAGCCGCCAATCGATGGGCGTCTTGCCGTCGTTGTCGTAGACGGTAACGGCCAGCATGTTCCATTCCGAATTGTCCACCGCCGATGAGAACGGCCAGCGGCCGTTGACGAGCAACCCGCCCGGCGTCTTGCGTCCACGGCCGGCGGCCAGCGCGATGGAGGATGCAATCAGCGCGTCCGGATTCGCATCCCACACTTCGCGCTGGGTCTCGGGGTCGTAGTATCCGAGGATCCAGTGGTGGCAAGCGACGTTACCCACGCTCCAGGCCGTGGACGGGCAACCGCGCGCAAGCTCGGCCGGGATGTCGACGACCGCCACGAAGTCAAGCTCCATCCCGCCGAAGGCTTTGGGCTGGTGAAACCGGAACAGCCCGCTCTCATGCAGGAGCTGCTCGTTGTCGCGGATGAGCATGCGAGCGTCCTCGGCGCGCTGGGCGCGCTCGCGCAGGATCGGCACGATCTCGCGTGCTCGGCGCATCGCCTCGCCGTAGCTGACGGCGGAGAAATCACGACGCACCCGCTGCGGCAGCGTGCCCACCGGCTCGCTGTGCTCGCTCGCGCTCACCATCTACCCTCCGAGCGTTTCCATGCGCCGCATGGCGAACTGTCCCGCACGTTGCCACGGACGGCGAGGCGGCGCCACGCTGGGAATGTATGCTCCCGCCCGAGCAAAGGTCGAACCTCATCCTAACAACTCACGCACCGCGCGCGCGGCCTGCTCGATCGCCAAATGCGCGTAGGCATCCCCGCCAGCATCGGAGTTGGCGATCGCGACGCGGCCGGACGTTTGTCGGGCGCGCTCGACAACGGCGTCGTAGTCGCCCTCGTCGTAGAGCGAGTTCGCGACATAACCGTAGCCGTGCGGCCAGCGGTTGACGGTGATCGCTGCGATATCGCGCACGCTTGAAAATCCACCCGGCCCGAGCATGCGGTCGAGCTCGTCGCGGATACGCGCCTCGAAATCCGCAAACGTCATGTCGAGCAGCTGCGCCTGCCCGATGCGGAACTGCGCGCGCGCGTCGAGCCCGCGGTTGGGTGCGCCCGGAACATGAACGAGATGGAGGCAGATCGGCTCGGATGGGTCGCGAGCGTGACGATAGCCGCCGAGGCTGACGGGAAAATCGAGCTTCAGGCGGCTGTGAAACGACATCGGCGCGGAGATGTCGTGCACGCCGAGCCGCGCCCACGGGCGCCAATCGCGCGTGAGCACGTTGATATAGACGAGCGGCGTCTTCACGTTGCGCGCGAGCGCCTCGCGCTGGGACGCCGACAGGTCCGGCATGATGTGCGGAATGACCATGTGGAAGCAGGCGAGCACGGCGTGCTTGGCCTCGACCCGATGCGGCACTCCCGCGCGCACGTAGCCGATGCGCACACTGTCGCCGCCGTTGCGGACGTCGACGCAGGTCGAATCGAGGCGGATGCGCACGCCTTGGCCGTCGCGGTCAAGCTTGGCGTAGTCGAACGCCGCGAGCACCACGTCGTCCATGCCGCGGCCTGGCGCGATGTCGGGAATGAGCGAGCGCACCAACAGACGAGCGAGCGAAGCGTTGCCGTCGGGGAAGTGATAGATATAAGGCTCGCGCGCGGGGACCTGCGCTAGCAAGCCCAGGCCGTCGAAGCCCGGATAGCCGAGCTCGCGGGCGTCGCCGGCCGGCACCGCGTCGCATCCGAGCCCGAAGAAGCCGAGCGTGCGGCCCTGGAAGCAGTTTGCAACCTCTTCGCTGCAGCCGCAGGGCCCGGTGAGGTAATCGCGGTAGCTCGTCCGCTTGAGGATTTCCAACTTCTCCTCGGCGGTCTTGCCGGCGAGCGGATCGCGCGTACCGTCGTAGAGCGCGAGCAACTGTGCCTTGCTCGCCGACGAGATCGGGAACGCGGCCACGAACTCGGCGAGCGGCTTGGCGTTGGCGAGACGGCGTGAGCGTTCGTCGGCCCCCTTGCCCGACGGTTCGCCCGCGACCAGCACGTCGCGCCCGAAGGCCTCACGCGCAAAGAACACCGCGCGAGACAACCCGAGCGAGGGATAGAGCGTGCGCTCGAAGGCGGTCTCGAACCGCTCGATCTCGACGCCGAGATCGCGCAGAAGACCTTTGGCAACGTCGCTGTACCGGGTCTTGGGGGAGTCGATCGATTCGCTGCCGCCGTAGCCGATCACCAGACGGCCATCGAGCGTGAACTCGTTGCGCTTGGCATGGCCGCCGAAATCGTCGTGGTTGTCGAGGACGAGGATGCGGGCGGACGGCCCGGCGGCACGGCGATAGAAGGCGGCGGCAGCCAAGCCGCTGATGCCCGCGCCGACGACGACGAGGTCATAGCGCTCCTCGACCGGCAGCCGGTCGAGGGCGAAGCGTTTGCCTTCGCGCGCTTGCGCATGCGCGGTCTCGAACGAACCCGCGTGCTGCCCGCGCAGTCCGGTGAGCGCCGGCGGATAGCGCAACGGCTCCGCCGCGATCTGCGCCGCCGGCGTGAGGCCGGCGGCCACGGTCAGGGCCACGCCATTGAGGAAGTCGCGGCGCGAAATCGAAGGCATGCGCT
>JAFAHL010000032.1 GCA_019237215.1 Hyphomicrobiales bacterium
GCTGGGATTGACCACGAACGTCACTTCCGGCCCCACGAACAGCGTGTAGCCGTCGGGCGCGGCCTTGGTGACGTATTCCGCCGCGATCTGATTGTTCGCGCCGGGCTTGTTCTCGACGATGACCTGCTGGCCCCAGGCTTCGGTGAAACGCTGCGCCAGCGTGCGGCCGAGCGCGTCTGTCACTCCTCCGGGCGCGGCCGGCACGATGATCGTCACCGGTTTGCTCGGATAATTCGCCTCCTGCGCGGCCATCGCCGCAGACAGCAGACAAGTCATCACCGCAGCCGCAACCCACGTCCGCATTCGCCATCTCCCTCGTCGTGTTTCACTCTAACCAAGACCGGCCGCGCAGCAAAACTCCGCTCATTCCCGCGAAAGGCGGGAATCCAATGCCAAGCACTGGGCCCCCGCTTTACGCGGGTACGAACGGAAAGAGAGTATCTTGAGACACTACGAAACAAACTAGAGACAACGACCCTCCCCCTGAGGTCCTTGCCTTTTGCCGAAGTATCGCTGATTTTCTAGCGCCTGCCCATGGCCGGCGCGATGCGGCAATCCCGCACAACGTTGAAATCCGCTGCGTGTCCCGGGCGCGGCGTCAGTCCCGGGATGCGGTGCGCTGGAGTCGCCGAGCGTGCTCGTTGTCGCCATCGATATCGGAGGCACTTTTACCGATCTGATCGGGTTCGACGACGCCGACCGTCGGTTCGTGCAGGCCAAGAGCCTCACCACGCCGGCGCAGCTCGGGCAAGGCGTCATCGACTGCATCCGCAAGAGCGCCCTTACCGCCGCCGCCGTCGACGAGCTGATCCACGGCTCGACCATCGCCATAAACACGCTGATCGAACGAAAGGGCGCCAAGACCGGCCTCGTCGTCACCCGCGGCACGCGCGACGTGTACATCATCGGCCGCGGCAACCGGCCGGAGGCTTATAGCTTGTTCTTTCACCGTCACCGGCCGCTGGTGCCGCGCCACCTCACGCGCGAGGTCGGCGAGCGGCTGTTGAGCTCGGGCGAGGTGCACGCGCCGCTCGATCGCGCGGGCATCGCCGAAGCCTGCCGCGTGCTCGCCGCCGAAGGCGTCGAGGCGGTCGCGGTTTGTTTCCTTCACTCCTACGTCAATCCGGAGCACGAGCGCATCGCCGGCGACATGATCCGCGCCGCCATGCCGCGTGCCTATGTTTCGCTGTCGCACGAGATCTTGCGCGAGTATCGCGAGTTCGAACGGATGTCGACCACGGTGGTGAACGCCTATATCGGACCGAAGGTCGGCGGCTACGTGAAAGAGCTCGAGGCGAGCCTCGGCGACATCGGCTTTCGCGGCGCGCTCTCGATCATGCGCTCGAACGGCGGCGTGATGACGCCCGCGATCGCGACCGCGCGGCCGGCCGCCATGATGGAGTCGGGGCCGGTCGGCGGCATCATCGCCTCGGCGCAGGTCGGCTGCGCGCTCGGCTTTCGCAACGTCATCTCCTTCGACATGGGCGGCACCACGGCCAAGGCCAGCCTCGTGCGCGAGGGTGAGCCGACCATGGCGCCGGGCTACTATGTCGGCGGTTACGCCAGCGGCCATCCGGTGATGCTGCCGATGATCGACGTGGTCGAGGTCGGCGCGGGCGGCGGCTCGATCGCCTGGCTCGACGACGTCGGTGCGCTCAAGGTCGGGCCGCAGAGCGCCGGCGCCGATCCCGGCCCGATCTGCTATCGCGGCGGTGGCTTCGAGCCGACCATCACCGACGCCAATGTGGTACTCGGGCGCCTCGATCCGGACAATTTTCTCGGCGGCGAGATGAAGCTCGATGCCGACGCCGCCCGGCGCGGCATCGATGAGAAAATCGCCGCTCCCTTGAAGATGGACGCGATCGCGGCGGCGCAGGCCATCGTCGAAATCGCCATCGCCAAGATGTCGCTCGCCGTGCGCGAAGTCTCGGTGGCGAAGGGCTACGATCCGCGCGACTTCGCGCTGGTCGCATCGGGGGGCGCCGGCCCGCTGCACGTCGTCGCGATCGCGCGCGAGCTCTACATCCCCAAGGTCGTGGTGCCGCTGTTCCCCTCGCATTTCTCCGCGCTCGGCATGCTGCTGGCGGACGAGCGGCACGACTTCATCCGCACCTTCTATTGCGATCTTGCCACCGTCGATTTCGCGGCCCTGTTGAAGATCCACCACGAGATGGTCGCGCAAGCGTCGGCGACGCTGCGCCATGCCGCGCAGGCGCAGCGTCAAATCCATCTCGACTTGCGCTACGTCGGGCAAGAATTCACGCTGCAGGTTCCCGTGGGCGTCGAAGCGATCGCGTCGGGCGATCGCGCCGGCATCCGAGCCGCATTCGACGCGCTCTACGAGCATCGCTACGCCCATCATTCGCCCGACGAGCCGGTCGAGATGGTCAATATTCGCCTCGCGCTCATCGGCAAACGCCCGAAGCCCGTTTTCCCGCGCCTCGCCCCGCGCGGCGGCGCGAAGCCCGCGCGCACGCGCGCCGTCTATCTCGCTGAGGCGCGCAAGGCCTCGCCCTGCCCGGTCTACCAGCGCGAGACGCTCGGCGCCGGCGACGAGATCGCCGGCCCCGCGCTCATCCAGGAGCACGGAACGACGACGGTGCTGTTCGCGCAGGACGCCCTGACCGTCGCGCCCTCGGGCGAGCTGATCATCACGGTGGGGGCAGGATGATGGGGATGATGGAAGCCGCGGTCTTTCCGCTCCCCTCCCCCTTGTGGGGAGGGGTTAGGGGTGGGGGTCGTTGTGCAGGTCCGTGCTTAACCGCATCACCCCCTCCCCACCCCTCCCCCAGCCGGCTGCGGGCTTGCCCGCTTCCGGCAGATCTCAAGAAGCGACCAAACCCCGCCAGGCCGGGGTTTGGTTGGGGGGAGGGAGCCGAGTACGGCAAGCGGCACGGTCCGGACTCATATCACAGGTGATGAAGCCATGACCGCCACGCTCGATCCCGTCACGCTCGAAGTCATCCGCAATGCGCTGCCCGCGGTCGCCAACGAGATGGCGGTCGATCTGCAGCGCACCTCCTACAACATGATGATCTACGAGGTGCGCGACTTCTGCACCGCGCTGGTCAACACCGCCGGCGAGCTGATCTGCCAGAACGTCGGCGGGGTGTCGCATTTCGTCGCCGATCTCGGCGTCGTCATCGCCGACGGCATGCGGCGCTACGGCAGGCAAGGCTTTGCGCCGGGCGACGTCGTCATCACCAACCACCAAGCGGTCGCGGGGCAGCACCTCAACAACGTCGTCATCTACGCGCCCTACTTTCACGCCGGCGAGCTGTTGATGTTTGCCATGGTGCGGGCGCATTGGATCGATGTCGGCGGCATGAGCACCGGCTTCGGCGCCGGCCCGACCGTCGCCGATCCGTGGGTCGAGGGACTGCAGCTCGATCAGCTCAAGGTCTACGAGGCGGGCAAGCTCAACGAGACGCTCTATCGCGTGCTCAAGGACAACATCCGCTTTCCGGAATCCTCGCTCGGTGACATGAAGTCGCAAATGGCGGCGTGCCGGCTCGCGGCGCGGCGCATGGACGAGCTGTTCGGCAAATACGGCCGCGACACCGTGCTTGAGGCGATCGCGTGCATCTTCGACGAGACCGAAGCGAAATGCCGCAACGTGGTGTCGCAGCTGGCCGATGGCGTCTACGAGGCGCAAGCCGCCCTCGACGAGGACGGCGTCACCCGCGGCGAGCCGGTTCCCATCCGCGCCAAGGTCACGATCGACCACGGCGCGATGACCATCGATCTTTCGGGTTGCTCGCAGGAGCGCCGCGCCGCGATCAATTCGCGCACCCTTGCCGGCGCGCGCGTCGCCTACAAGGCGCTAACCGGCCCGCTCGACCCGGTCAACGAGGGCTCCTTTCGCGCGCTCAAGGTGATCATTCCCGAAGGCAACGTCATGATGGCGCGCTTTCCCGCGCCGATGTCGAGCTGGAGCGTGATCGTGCCGATGGTGGTCGACACCATCGTCGCCGCGCTCGCTCCGGCCATGCCCGAGCGGGTGCCGGCGGGCCACCACGCTCTGCTCGGCGGCTCCGTGGTGTTCTTCGGCATGCATCCGCAGACCAACCGGCGCTTCGTGGTGCAAAGCATCGAAGGCGGCGGCTGGGGCGGCCGGCCGTTCGAAGATGGCGAATCCGGCACGGTATCGGTGTGCCAGGGCGACGTGCGCAACGGTTCGATCGAGGGCATCGAGGTCAAATGCCCGGTGCTGGTCGAGGCCCGCGCGTTGCGCACGGATTCCGGGGGCGCCGGAAAATATCGCGGCGGGCTCGGCATCGACATGCAGGTGCGCAACCTGGTCGAGGGGAAATGGAATTTCGAGCACGTGCGCAGGAGCCAATGCCCGCCTTGGGGCCTGTGGGGCGGGGAGCCGGGCGAATATGGCGCTTACCTCGTGCGCGAGCCGGGCGAGCGCGACTTTCGCGTCGCGGGCGGCGCGCATCAGGCGGTGCCGGTGCGCACCGAGGTGATCGTGCGCACGGGCGGCGGCGGCGGCTGGGGCGATCCGCTCGCGCGCGATCCGATGGCGGTGCGCGCGGACGTGCA
>JAFAHL010000204.1 GCA_019237215.1 Hyphomicrobiales bacterium
CATCCCTCGACCCTCGACGTGATGGGCGAGCTCGGTCTGCTCGACGAGTTCCTCAAGCTGCCGCACCAGAAAGCTCGCAGCATCAGCGCGTATTTCGGCGGCCAGGCTTATGCTTTCGCGGATTTCGCCTACCTGCCGACCCGCTGCAAGTTCATCGCACTGATGCCGCAGTGGGACTTCCTCAACTTCCTCGCCGATCACGGCAAGAGCTATCCGTCGTTCCATCTGCGCATGCGGGCGGAGGCGGTCGACCTAATCGAGGACGACGGCCGCATCGCGGGCGTGCGCGCCAACACGCCCAACGGCGCGCTTGAAGTGCGCGCCAACCTTACGGTCGGATGCGACGGGCGGCATTCGACCGTGTGCGCGCGCGCCGGGTTCAAGGCCGACGATCTCGGCGCACCGATGGACGTGCTGTGGTTCCGCCTGCCGAAGAAAGCCAACGACCCCGACGAGTCGATGGGCCGATTCGAAGTGGGGCGCATCGTCGTCATACTCGATCGCGGCGACTACTGGCAATGCGCCTTCGTGATTCGCAAGGGCTCGATCGAAGAAATCAAACGCGCCGGGCTGCCGGCGTTCCGGCGCAACGTTGCGCAGATCATGCCCGCATTCGCCGACCGGGTCGACGAGCTCAAGGACTGGGACCAGATCAAGCTGTTGACCGTCGCGGTCAACCGCCTCCCGCGCTGGCACCGCCCCGGCGTTCTCTGCATCGGTGATGCGGCGCACGCCATGTCCCCCATCGGCGGCGTCGGCGTCAATCTGGCGGTGCAAGACGCGGTGGCGGCGGCGAACATCCTGTGGCAGCCGCTCAAGGCCGGCACGCTGCGCGAGGACGACCTCGAGCGGGTGGAGCGACGGCGCGAGTTTCCGACCCGCGTCACGCAGCGCCTGCAGGTGATCGTGCAGAACAACGTGATCGACCGGCTGCTCGGCGCCGGAGAGACGCTCGCAGCGCCCTGGCCGCTGCGGCTGACGTCGTGGTTCGCGCCGTTGCGCCTCATCCCCGCTTGGCTCGTGGGCAAGGGCGCGCGGCCGGAGCACGTGCACACGCCCGATATCCGCGCCGCGGCGCGCTAGTCCGCGAGATCTTCCGGCTTGAGCGCGATCGGCGTGCCGTGCGGGGTCCGCTCCGCCGCGCGATCCCAGGCGTCGCGGTAGCGCGCGAGCATTTGCGCATCGGCCAGGCCCTTCGCGGCGACGATGCGTTCGAGCGCGTTGAGCCAATGCCGGTAATAGGTCTCACCGGTATCGGGATCGCCGGCAGCCTGCGCGCGCTTGATCTCGTCGGCGAGGGTTGCCGCCCATTCCGGCCAGGTGAACAGGCCGCGCTCGTGCAAAGCAAGCGCCATGGCGAAGGCCTGCGCCTCCCATGGTTCGCGGAAGACGGGCCCTTCGGTATCGCGCGGAATGCTGGGCACGGCATCGGCCGCGCGGCGGGCAACGGTCGGGTCGATACTGCTCATTCACGCCGGATCGAGATATGGCTCGAACGCATCGATGGAGATCTTGACGGTCGGGTCGGCGTCCGGGCCCCACAGCTCCTTGCCCTCGAAGACGACGGTGTAGAGCCATTGCGGGTTGTCGCCCTTGTCGATGGCCACCGCGTCCGGAAAGGCGTGGCAGCCATGCACCAACTCGACCACGCCGAGACGCCCGCGGGCATAGCGCGGCAGGCGGGTGTGCGTGGGCGGATGGATGTTCTTCGTCCGCACGCGATCGCCCGGCTTGAAGCGGGCCGGCGCCTGCGCCTGCCGGTAGAACGAGCCGCGCGTCATCGCTTGCTGGACCGCATCCGGGGTGAGCTTGCGCGCGAGCGGCTTGCCGCGACGCAACGCGTGGCCGCCGGAAAGCTCGTCCGCATCGGCGTAACCGCGCTCGATGAGGTTGGTCTCCATGGCCAGCGCCCAGCGCTGGTAGTAGGACACGCTCAGATAGACCCGCGGCGGCAGTCGCTCCTGCGCGAAGCGGGATGCGTCGATGGGCCACGCGCCCGCATAACCCAGGGCGCGTTGCATCGCGAGCACGCGCCCTTCCCACGGAGCGTGAAACGGCGGCTCATTCGGCTCGGGCTCGACCTTTCCGAAGCCGTCCATGCCGCCCATGTCGTGAACGCCGTCCATCAGGCGACCTCCTCGGGTCGCTTGGCGAGCCCGGTGCCGATCATGGCGTCGCGGGTGACGAGTTGCGCGAGGCGCTCCTCGCTCCACTCGTCCGTGCCGGCCGGGCGCATGGGCAAAACGAGGAAACGTGTTTCCGCCGTCGAATCCCACACCCGAATCTCGGTGCTCGCCGGCAGCTTGACGCCGAAATCGGCGAGCACCCCTCGCGGGTCCTTGACCGCGCGTGAGCGGTAGGGCGCGGATTTGTACCAAACCGGCGGCAGGCCGAGCACCTCCCACGGATAGCAAGAGCACAGGGTGCATACGACCATGTTGTGGAGCCTGGGTGTGTTCTCGACGGCAACCAGATGGTCGCCGACCCGGCTCTCGTGACCGAGCGCGCTCACCGCCTTGGAGCCGTCGTCGAGCAGCGCCCGCTTGAACGCGGGATCGCGCCAGGCCTTGGCAACGATGCGCGCGCCGGTGTGAGGGCCGACCTTGGTCTCGTAGGCTTCGATGATGAGATCGAGCGCGGCCGGATCGACGTAGCCCTTCTCGGTCAAGACCGTTTCCAGCGCGCGCACGCGCAGCTGCGTCTCTGAGAGCTCCGAGCCGTGTTCGTGGTGGTGGTCGTGCTGGGCCATGGAAAAACCTTCGTTGTTCCATCGGGCGGATGGTGCAGTATCCTCCGCGCTGGAAGCGAAGTCGAGGGCGGGTGGCGCTGCGCCGAATGACAGCCATGCGAGGCAAGCTCGAATGACCGCGGCAGAGCTCTTCAATCTCAAAGGCCGGGTCGCGCTCGTGACCGGCGCGTCGAGCGGGCTCGGCGTGCGCTTTGCCGAGGTGCTGGCGCGCGAAGGCGCGCCGGTGGCGCTGGTGGCGCGTCGCACCGATCGGCTCGCGGCGGTGAAGGCGCGCATCGAACACGCCGGCGGCCGCGCCATCGCGATCGCGGCCGACGTCCTTGATCGCAAGGCGATGACGCGCGCATTCGACGAAGCGGAGAAGGCGTTCGGCAGCGTCACCATCCTGGTCAACAATGCGGGCGTCGCGCATTCGGGCCGCGCGGTCGAGCTTTCGGAGGCAGAGTGGCGGCGCGTCGTTGGCACCGATCTCGACGCCGTGTTCTTCTGGGCGCAGGAGGCGGCGCGGCGGATGCTCGCCGCCGGCAAGGGCGGCGCCATCGTCAACGTCGCCTCGGTGCTCGGCTTCGGCGTCTCCAAGGGCACGGTGGCCTATGCGGTGGCGAAAGCGGGCGTCATCCAGCTCACCAAGGCGCTCGGGCTCGAGCTTGCCTTCAAGGGCGTGCGCGTAAACGCCATCGCGCCGGGCTGGATCGTGACCGACCTCAACCGCGATTACCTCACGAGCGAAGAGGGCGCCGCGATCACGCGCGAGATCCCGGTGGGCCGCTTCGGAGAGGAGCGCGATCTCGACGGCGCGCTGCTTCTGCTCGCTTCCGACGCCGGCCGCTTCATCACGGGCGCGACCATCGTGGTCGACGGCGGCCAGATGGTGGCGTTACGGGGATGACAGGTCGTACCCTTTCCGTAGAGCGACGGTGAGGCCGAACGGCACCATCCGCCAAACCGAAGGATGCTGGCATGGACTTTACCCTTTCCCCCGAGATCGAGGACATCCGTCTGCGCACGCGCCGCTTCGTGGAGGCGCACGTGCTGCCGCTCGAAGCCGATCCCGGCAGCTACGACGATCACGAGAACATCCGCCTCGATGTGCTGCGCGCCGTACAGGCCAAGGCCAAGGCCGAGGGTTTGTGGGCGCCGCAGGCGCCGAAGGATTACGGCGGCATGGGGCTGCCGATCGTGGGCTGGGCCGTGATGTACGAGGAAGCGAACCGCTCGATCTTCGGCCCGCTCGCGTTCAATTGCGCGGCGCCCGACGACGGTAACATGAACCTGCTCGCGCGCGCCGGCACGCCGGCGCAGAAGGACAAATGGCTCAAGCCCATTGTCGACGGCAAGGTGCGTTCCTCCTTCGCCATGACCGAGCCCCCGCCGGGCGGCGGCTCCGATCCCGGCATGATCCGCACCCGTGCCGAGAAGAAAGGCGACAACTGGGTGATCCACGGCCACAAATGGTTCATCACCGGGGCCGGCGTCGCCGATCATTTCATTCTCATCGCGCGCACCTCGGACGAGGCGCGGCACGGGCTGACCGCCTTCCTCTATCACCGCGACCAACCGGGCTGGCGCATCCTGCGCCGCATTCCCATCATGGGGCCGGAGGAGCACGGCGGACACTGCGAGCTCGTCTTCGAAGGGCTCGAGGTGCCCGACGAGAACGTGCTGATGAAGGTCGGCGACGGATTGCGCGTCACCCAAATCCGACTCGGGCCCGCGCGGCTCACCCATTGCATGCGCTGGCTCGGACTCGCCAAGCGCTCGATGGAGATCGCGCAGGCCTACGTGGCCGATCGCGAAGGCTTCGGGATGCGGCTCGCCGATCGCGAGAGCGTGCAGATTAAGCTCGGCGAGGTGGCGCATCAAATTCAGATCGGGCGGCTGTTGGTGATGCACGCGGCTTGGAAGCTCGATCAGGGCGACCGTGCGCGCAAGGAAGTCTCCATGGCCAAGCTTCACGTCGCCGATACGTTGCATCAGGCGGCCGACGTCGCGATTCAGCTCAACGGCGCGCGCGGCTATTCCAAGGACACGATTCTCGAATGGATCTATCGCTACGCCCGTCAGGCGCGCCTCGTCGACGGCGCTTCCGAAGTGCACAACATGGTGCTGGCGCGCTTCATGCGCGAGGAGGGCAGCGACTTCTGGCATTGGAGCGCGGGGAACAGGGTATGAGAGACGGGGCGATGCCGCTTGTTTAGGCAAGCCGAATAAATGCGCATGTGCGGGCAGGGGACAGATAAATACCGAAAACAACATTGTTGAAAAGAAATCATCCCAAATAACAGGGCGTTGAGTTCATTCATGAGCTGCCCAAAGTAGTGGCAAAGTCATAGTTGCAATGCGTGACTAAAAATAGCTGGCTATTGCCCCTATATTCCTGTATCCGAGCCGGCCGCGAACGAGAGAACGTTCTTCGACATCGCGATTTGTGCCAATTCCCCATTGTTAGCGATCGAGATGCTATCCATGCAGATTCGCGTCGGCTTCCAGATGGTCTACGAGTTCGCCGCGCGCACGCCGGTGGTGCTGATGCTCAACGTGCACCCGTCGCGGTCGACCGACTTGATCGAGCCCGATCAACTTCGCATCGCACCCGCGTTGCCGGTGACACGATATTTGGATGCGTTCGGCAATCTCTGTAGCCGACTGGTAGCGCCGGCAGGCGAGCTCGCAATTTCCACGGACGCGCTGATCGCGGATTCGGGCCTGCCCGACCCGGTCGAACCGACGGCGCGCGCGCACGAGATCGCGGAACTGCCGCACGACGCGCTGGTCTTCCTGCTCGGCAGCCGATACTGCGAGACCGATCGTCTCATGGATACGGCTTGGTCCCGCTTCGGCGCGACGCCGCCGGGCTGGCCGCGCGTGCAGGCGATCTGCAATTTCGTCCATTCTCATGTCTCCTTCGGTTACCATCACGCCCGCGCGACCAGGACCGCCGCCGAGGTCGTAGTCGAGCGCCGCGGCGTGTGCCGCGACTTTGCCCACCTGGCGATCACGCTGTGTCGCTGCATGAACATCCCGGCGCGTTATTGCACCGGGTATCTCGGCGACATCGGCGTTGCCCCCGAGCCCGAGCCGATGGATTTCAGCGCCTGGTTCGAGGTCTACCTCGGCGGCCGCTGGTATGCGTTCGATGCACGGCACAACGTGCCCCGCATCGGACGCATCGTGATGGCGCGCGGGCGCGACGCAGCCGACGTGGCGTTCAGCACCACCTTCGGTGCGAACGTGCTCAAGCGCTTCGCCGTGCACACCGACGAGGCCGCACCGTCCCGCATCGAGGCCGTCGAGCGCTTGGTGGCGTGAATCGCTAGCCCGCCTCGATCTCGGTTCCGGCCTGCAGCGGCTTTTCTTCCATCACCACGATTGCGATCAGCGCAATCGACATGCTCGCTGCCGCCACCAAGAACAGTCGGCCGAACGCTTCGGCGGGATTTGCGGTCTGCAAGGCGCTGCCGAGCGATTGACCCGGCGGCGTCCCGGCCAAGACGATGGCCCCGAACACCGCGATCAGCATGGTCGCCAACAGGTTCCGGCTGAAGTTCATGGCTCCGACCGAGATGCCGAGTTGATGGCGGGCCACCACGTTCTGCAAAGCGACCGCGGTCAGGGAAGGCATGGGCCCGAAGCCTGCCCCGACGAGGATCAAGGTGAACTCGAACGACAGCGGGGTCATCTCGCTTGCATGCCACGCCAAGCTCGTGACAGCTGCGATCGAAAGCAAGAGCGCGGCCGTGGGTAGGCGCTTGTAGCGACGCACGCGGCCGAGAACCTGTCCAGCGAGGCCGGCGCTGGTGTTGAGCGCCACCATCAAAACCACCAAGCTCAATCCCGCGTGGGTGGGCGAAAGACCCATCACGCCCTGGAGGTAGATCGGCAGAAAAACGTTGAGCCCGATGATGGAGCCCCAGCCGAATGCGTTGGCCACGATCGCGCAGCGCACGATCGGATTTTTGAGCATGGAGACCGGGATCAGCGGCTCGGGCGCCGTCAGCAGGCGGAGCACGAAGAGCGAGCCGATGATCAGCGCGACCGCAAACAGCGCGAGGATCGGCGGCGAGGTCCAGGGATACCGCGCCCCCGCCAGGTTCAATGCCAGCATGAACGACACGCTGGCCATGACGATCAGCGCGGCGCCGATGATGTCCAAGAGATGCGGCCGCTCGTGGCGCGGCAGGCGACGCAGCAGCGACGTCGTGATCGCCAAGGCCGCAAGCCCCATGGGAATATTGATCCAGAAGATGACCGACCAATGCAGATGGTCCGCGATCAAGCCGCCGAGCAAGGGTCCGCAGCCGCCGGCGGTCGTGTAGGTCGCGGCGAAGTAGCCGTAATAGCGGCCGCGTTCCTTGGGCGAGACCAGGTCGGCGAGCACGATCATGCCCATGGACGATAGGCCGCCGCCGCCCAGCCCGTGCAAGACGCGGCCGAAAATCAAAACCAGCATGCTCGGCGCCAGCGCGCAAACGAGCGAACCGGCCATGTAGGTCAGGATCGCGATGCGAAGGGTGAAGCGGCGGCCGTGGATGTCCGCGATCTTGCCGTAGAGCGGGATGATGGCCGTTGACGCGAGCAGATAGGCGGTGATCAGCCAGGGCAGGCTGTGGATATCGCCGAAGTCGCGTCCGATCGTGGGCAGCGCGGTCGCCAGGATGGTCTGGTCGAGCGATCCCATGAACGTCGGCAGCAGCACGCCGAGGACGATCAGCAGCGTCTGTCGATGCGTGAGGGGCTCGGCCTCACGGCGGTCGGCGAGGGCATCCATGGGCGAGAGCGTTTCGGTCCCGATGCGCGCGATCGGCGCTCGCGCCGTCACGCTTGCAGCCGGTTGTAAAGCACGCCTCCCCGCTCGGCCAGCCGGGCCGAGACATTGGAAGGATGTCGAAGTCGCATGCGGTGGCGTCGAGTCCGCAGTCGTTGCCTTCTGTTGCAGTGCGCCAAAATGCGTATCCGGCGGCAGCGCCGACATTTCCTTGCCGGCAGCGAGGCTGGCGCGAAATTGCCAGTCTGCCCAACTTCTTGGCATTGCTGCCGCGACGGCGGGGACTATATCTTTTTGAACGACTCGAAAGTCCCTGGCGCTCGTTTCGTCGCGAGGGCACACTGCCCGTGGAGGCTCGTGCGATGGCGCTCAACCAGGTCACGCTTGACGACAAATACGACCTCGCCAAAAGCCGGATCTTCGTCACTGGCTTCCAGGCCCTCGTGCGCCTGTGCTTGATGCAGAAGGAGCGCGACCGCCGCGCTGGCCTCGCCACCGCGGGCTATGTCACCGGCTATCGCGGCTCGCCGCTCGGCACCCTCGACCAGCAGTTCATCCGCGCGCAGCGCTCGCTCGACAAGTACGACATCCGCTTTCAAGCCGGCCTCAACGAGGACATCGCGGCGACGGCGATCTGGGGCTCGCAGCAGGCCGAGCTGCGCGGCGAGGGCAAGTTCGACGGTGTGTTCGGCCTCTGGTACGGCAAAGGTCCGGGCGTCGACCGCACCGGCGACGTCTTCCGTCACGCCAATTTCGCCGGCACGTCCAAGTATGGCGGCGTGCTGGCGCTCATGGGCGACGACCACACCGCGGAATCTTCCACCACGGCGCATCAGTCCGAATATCACTTCATCGACGTCATGATCCCGATCCTGAACCCCGCCGGCGTTCAGGAAATTCTCGATTACGGCCTCTACGGCTGGGCGATGTCGCGCTTTTGCGGCACCTGGGTCGCGCTCAAATCCATGCACGAGACGGTCGAATCGACCGCGGTGATCGACGGCAGCCTGGAGCGGGTCAACATCGTCATTCCGGACGACTTCGCCATGCCGGAAGGCGGGCTCAACATCCGCCTGCGCGACACCATCCTCGGCCAGGAGGCGCGGCTGCACGACTACAAGCGTGATGCCATGCTCGCGTTCGTGCGTGCGAACAAGCTCAACAAGTACATCACCTCGGGCGGGCGGCGGCCGAAAATCGGCGTCATCACCGTCGGCAAGAGCTATCTCGACGTGCGTCAAGCGCTCGACGAGCTCGGCATCGACGAAGTCAAGTGCAACGATCTCGGCATTCGACTCTACAAGATCGGATGCCCGTGGCCCATCAGCCAGCGTGATCTCAAGCAATTCGCCGACGGGCTCGAGCTCATCATCGTGGTCGAGGAGAAGCGCTCGCTGATCGAGGTGCAGGTGCGCGAGGAGCTCTACGGCACCGCGAACCAACCGGTCTGCATCGGCAAGAAGGACGAGCACGGCAACTGGTTGTTCCCAGTGAAGGGCGCGCTCGATCCCAACGAGGTCGCGATCTGCATCGGCGAGCGCATCCTGCAAAGGATCGGCGGCGACGAGAAGATCGCCGCTCGGGTCGCCGCGCTCAAGGAGGCGCAACGGATTTTGGCTGAGACGCAGGACGTCGCGGTGCGCATTCCGTATTTCTGCTCCGGCTGTCCGCACAACACGTCGACCGTCGTGCCGGAGGGCATGCGCGCCTATGCCGGCATCGGCTGCCACTACATGGCGCAGTGGATGGACCGCTCGACGCTGGGCTACACGCAGATGGGCGGAGAGGGTGCGAACTGGATCGGCGAGGCGCCGTTCTCCAAGCGTCCCCATGTCTTCCAAAATCTCGGCGACGGCACCTACAACCATTCCGGCTACATGGCGATCCGCGGCGCGATCGCCGCCGGCGTGAACATCACTTACAAGATCCTGTTCAACGATGCCGTCGCCATGACCGGCGGCCAGCCCAACGACGGCGGGCTCACGGTGCCGCAAATTGCCCGTCAAGTGGCTGCGGAAGGGGCACGGCGCGTCGTCGTGGTCACCGACGAGCCATGGAAATATGCCAAGCGCGAGCAATGGCCGCGCGGGCTCACCGTCCATCACCGCGACCAACTGATCCAGGTGCAGCAGGAGCTGGCGGCGATCCCCGGCGTCACCGTGCTGATCTACGACCAGACTTGCGCCGCCGAAAAGCGCCGCCGCAGGAAGCGCGGGCGTTTCCCCGATCCCGACAAGCGCGTGATCATCAACGAACTGGTCTGCGAAGGCTGCGGCGATTGCGGCGTCAAATCGAATTGCGTCTCGGTGCAGCCGCTGGAGACCGAATGGGGCCGCAAGCGCACCATCGACCAGTCGAGCTGCAACAAGGATTTTTCCTGCGTGAAGGGTTTCTGTCCGTCGTTCGTGACCGTGTACGGCGCCAAGCTCAGGCAGGGCAGCGGTGTCGCCGCGGCGCATGCGCTTGCGCCGCTGCCGGAGCCGAAGCTGCCGGCGATCGCAAAAACCTACGACATCATCGTCACCGGGGTCGGCGGCACCGGCATCGTCACCATCGGCGGCATCCTCGGCATGGCGGCCCATCTCGAGGGCAAGGGCGTTGGGATCATCGATATGGCCGGCTTGGCGCAAAAGGGGGGCGCGGTTTTCAGTCACATGCGCATTGCCGAGCGCGCGGAGGATATCCACGCCATCCGCATCGCAGCGGGCGGCGCCGAGCTCGTGCTGGGCGGCGACATCGTGGTTGCCGGCAACAAGAAGGTGCTGGCCGCGGTGAAGCACGGAACCACCGAAATGGTCATCAACCTCGCCGAGGTCCTGCCCGGCGATTTCACCCGCAACGCCGATTTTTCGCTGCCGACCGAGCGCCTCAAGCGCGCCATCCTCGCCGACGCCGGCCGCGACAAGACGCACTTCATCGATGCGACGCGGGCCGCGACGGCGCTCTTCGGCAACAGCATCGGCGCCAACATCTTTCTCGTCGGCTACGCCTATCAGCTCGGCGCCATCCCGCTCTCGGCCGCGTCGATCACGCAGGCGATCGAGCTCAACGGCGAGGCCGTCGAGATGAACCAGGCCGCATTCCATTGGGGTCGCCGTGCCGCCTGCGAGCCGGCGGCGGTCGAGGCGCTCATCAAGCCGGCGGCGGAAGCGGCGAGCGACGCGCGGACGCTCTCGCAGTCCTTCGACGAGACGGTGGCGCGCCGCGTCGCCTTTCTCACGGCCTATCAGGACGCCGCTTACGCGGCGCGCTACCGGCGATGGGTCGAGAAGGCAAAGGCGCTCGAGGCGGCGCGCACGCCCGGCAACACCGGTTTGGCCGACGCGGTCGCGCGTTACCTATTCAAATTGATGGCCTACAAGGACGAATACGAGGTGGCGCGGCTCTATGCCGACGAATCATTCGCCAAGCAGGTCAAGCGCGAAGTCGGCGGCGAGCACCTGCGCTTGTTCGTGCATCTTGCACCGCCGCTTCTCGCCCGCCGCGACAAGGTCACCGGCGAGCCGAAAAAGATGACGTTCGGGCCGTGGATTTTCCCGCTGTTCCGTCTGGTCGCGAAATTCAAATTCCTGCGCGGGACCCCCTTCGACCCGTTCGGCTATTCGACCGAGCGCAAGCTCGAGCGCTCGCTCGTGCGCGACTACGAGGCGATGCTCGAGGAGGTGCTGGTGCGTCTTAATCGCGACACCCACCACATCGCCGTGGGGCTCGCCGCGATCCCGGAAAAAATCCGCGGCTTCGGCCACGTCAAGGCGCGCCACCTCAAGGCTGCCAAGGCGGACGAGGCGGCGCTGCTCGAGCAACTGCGCGCCGGGGTGTCGTCGCTGCTCAAGGCGGCGGAATAGCCCGGCCGTTACCGGTCCGCCCCCGCGGCGCGTGCCGCCTCCCCAAACGGGCTGAAGGGCGAGCTACACCAAGTGCTGACTTGACCTCGGCGCCAGCCCATTTTCTTATGCGTCGAGAACAGCCTGCCGGCGAACGGCGGCAAAGGGGCCTTGTGGCCCGCGGGATTTGCGCGGTGAAGGGAGGATTGCCGTGGCGACCGAGGCCGCTCGCGCGAATACGTTCCCCAAGCTCTTGCTGCGCAATGCCCGCCTTTATGCGGGCCGTCCGGCCTATCGGCACAAGGACCTCGGCATCTGGCAGGTGTGGACCTGGGCGCAGGTGCTCGAGGAGGTACGCGCGTTTTCGGTCGGTCTGAGGGAGCTCGGTCTCAAGCGCGACGACAAGGTGGCGATTATCGGCTCCAACCGGCCGCGCCTCTATTGGGCGATGTGCGCGGCGCAGGCGCTCGGCGGCGTGCCAGTGCCGATCTATGCCGACTCGGTCGCGCAGGAGATGGCCTACATCCTCGACCACGCCGAGGTGACGATCGCGGTGGTGGAGGATCAAGAGCAGGTCGATAAGCTGCTTTCGATCGTCGACCGGCTGCCCCGGCTCGCGCTCATCATCTACGACGAGACGCGGGGGCTGCGCGACTACGACCACCAGCGGCTCAAGTCCATCGCCGACGTGCAGAAGCTCGGACGCGACAGTCTCGGCGCCGATGTCGATAGCTTGCAACGCTGGGAGACCGCCGTGGCGGCGGGCAAGGGCGAGGACCTCGCCATCATGCTCTACACCTCCGGCACGACCGGGCGGCCCAAAGGCGTGATGCTCAATTTCGACAATCTCATCATCTCGGCGGTCAACGGCAATCTGTTCGACCAGCTCGGCCCCGACGAAGAGGTCATCGCCTATCTCCCGCTCGCCTGGGTCGGCGATCACGTGTTTTCGTACGCGCAGCCCTTCACCGCGGGCTTCTGCGTCAATTGTCCGGAGAGCCCGGAAACCGTGAGCGAGGACCGGCGCGAAATCGGCACCACCTACGCCTTTGCACCCCCGCGCATCTACGAGAACCTCATCACCCTGACCATGGTGCGCATGGAGGACGCGGGCCGTTTGAAACGCCACATGTTCCGCTACTTCATCGCGGTGGCGCGGCGCTGGGGCGAGAAAATCCTCAACGGGGAGAAAGTGCCGCTGCATGCGCGGCTCCTATACTGGCTCGGCGAGCTCCTGGTCTACGGACCGCTCAAGAACCGGCTCGGCGTTTCCCGCATCCGCCTCGCCTATACGGCAGGGGAAGCAATCGGACCGGAAATCTTCAGGTTCTGGCGCTCGCTCGGCGTCAACCTCAAGCAGCTCTACGGGCAGACCGAGGCCTCCGTCTACATCACCGCCCAGCCGGATGGCGAAATTTACGCCGAAACGGTCGGCAAGCCGAACATCGGCGTCGATGTCAAGATCGCCGAGAACGGGGAAGTGCTGTTCAAGTCGCCCGGTGTGTTCCTGGGCTACTACAAGGACCCGCAGCAAACTGTGCAGACCAAGACTCCCGACGGATGGGTGCACACCGGCGATGCCGGCTTCATCGATCCCAAGACCGGCCATCTCAAGATCATCGATCGGGCCAAGGATGTCGGGCGCCTCAACGACGGTTCGCTGCTCGCGCCGAAATACATCGAGAACAAGCTCAAGTTCTATCCCAATATCCGCGAAGCCGTGGTCTACGGCGACAAGCGTGACTGCGTCTGCGCCATGTTGAACATCGACCTCACCGCGGTCGGAAACTGGGCCGAGCGCAACAATATCGTCTATGGCTCCTATCAGGAGCTGGCGGCGCATCCGCGGGTCTACGACATGCTCGCCGAACATGTGGAGGAGGTGAACCGCTCGCTGGCGGACGAGAAGGCCATGGCGGGGGCGCAGATTCGACGCTTTCTCATTCTGCATAAGGAGCTCGACGCCGACGACGGCGAAGTCACGCGCACGCAGAAGGTGCGCCGTGGTTTCGTCGCAGAACGTTATGCGCCTTTGATCACCGCGCTCTACAACGGCTCGCGCGAGGCCGACATTTCCACCGAGGTAACGTTCGAGGACGGTCGCAAGGGCATGCTCTCCGCTCGCGTCAAAATCCGC
>JAFAHL010000260.1 GCA_019237215.1 Hyphomicrobiales bacterium
GGTCCCTAGCCCTCGATCTCGGCCAGCTTCGCCCAAGCGAGCCACTTGCGCCAGCTCTCGCCGAGCTGTGCCTGCGCCGATTCGAGGGTCGACGCGTGGCCATCCATCCGCATGTCCGCCGGCGTGCCAAAAATGCCGGTGATCGCCCAGAACCACTTAAGATCCGCGGGCGCGCCGCGTTCTTCATAAATCCGACCCACGGCAAATTCGCCACTGAAGAAGGTGTAGTCGCTGCGGTCTTGGTCCGCCGAAGGATCAAGGCCGGTGGGGCGAAGCGCGAGACCCATGCTCTGCTCTCTACCGCGCACTTGCAGCTGAACGTCCTCTCCAGCGCAGGAAGGCAGCAGGCTCGAGTGAGACCTGTTGGCTCGCAACGATTCGGCACCCGCGCGCTTCATCTCACCGACCGCTCGGCCGCCAACTTCTTTTGCCGCAAAGTCGAATGCAGCGAGCGCGCGCCGCGTGCGATCAACTCTCCGGCCCGCTTCCCGTATTCCACCGGGCATGGTGCGGCGGTTGTGTCGCCCAGTGAAGCCGCTGGAGCGCTCTCGCGGCCCAGGGCGCCACCCGTCGCTTGTGCCTGCGCGGCAAGGCTCAGCCAGCGAAATTGCAGATTTCGGCAGTAGGCGACGATCGCTGGTGAACTCGCCAACCGTGCCCGTCGCGCACAGGCGGTAGCCTGATCCTGACAGTAACTTGCATAGGACGACATGCCCCAGCCCTCCCCTTCACAGCGCACAGGCTGCTCAGGAAGGCCAATTCGTTTCTGTGTGGAATAGGTCCATCGAATGATGAGATCGCAGCGAACTGTGGCATAGCAACCACAACGAAGGGCAAAGGAATACCAGCACAGCTCATCAGCCGCGCACGCGTCGTAGGCGGATACCGCGTGCGTCGCGCAACTCGCGCAAGCACCTTGACGCGGCCGCTGCTGCACGCGCCTCTGCGAGGTTTTTAGACAGCCGAGCCTGCCAACCTCAACTGCGAGATGGGCGCAGAAACAGTCGCTGGAAAAATCCGCCCTCACAACGACGCGCGTTGTCCGTGAGCTCCTGCGCGGCGGCGCTCTGTTGCTTTTGTTTTTCTATCTTAAGACGGGCGCCAATAAGCTCGTGGACCTTATAGCGAGCCTGAAAGTGGCGCTTGGTGAATTCCTGATAAACGTCGTAGCTCGGATTGGCGTCCCAAATGAACCGCGTGATTTCTATGAAAAGCTCGCTATTTCTTCTGAGTGGGGGATTGCTGGTCTCCAGGAGCGTGAACGCGGCGCGGCGGACGCGAGCGTCCTTTGAACGGAGCAGCTTATACACATGTGATTTCGACAGTGCGCCATGTTTGACCATGATGGTCTCCCCGGGTGAGACTTATAGCGCAAAGCTCCCATCATGGCGGACGGCTCTCACACTTTATGGTGTCTAGAGTCTTATTTGCCGGCACAGCCCGGCGGCATTCGCCACCGTGGCGTGCGATGTCTAAAGGTCGGAGCGTCGGCACGAGCGGTCAGTGTGCCATGAGCACCGGCAATTCCGCGTTGCTGAGAATGTAGCGGGTGGTGCCGCCAAAGATCATTTGCCGCAATCTGCTCTGGGTGTAAGCGCCCTTGATCAGGAGGTCGCAGCCCAACGCCTTGGCGTGGGCCAGAACCGCCTCACCCGTCACGCGGCCATCAAGACCTACGGTCAACGGTTTTGCCGGCACCCCATTCAATTGCAGATAGCGGCACAGTTGCTGCCCGGTCGGTCCGGGCACCGCCGCTCCGCCTTCAACCGTCAATACGACGACGCGGCTGGCACGCTTGAGGATGGGCAGCGCAAAGGCGGTGGTGCGCGCCTGCTCGGTGCTGCAGTTCCATGCAATCAAAACGTTCGTGCCCATCTGGGGCTGCGGCGATGGCGGCGCGATCAACACCGGCCGGCCGCTTTCGAACAAGCCGGCCTCAAGCGTGGTCATCCGTGGGCCCTGCGGATCGCGACCGGGCTTACCCAAGACAATCACATCGAAGAGGCGACCGTGGCTGCCGACAAAGTGGTCGCCCTCGGGGGCATTGTCCAACCAACCGCTCGACAGAGCCTTTGCGTCAGCTCCGCGCGGCACGCCATGCGCTTGCATGAAGTTCTCGAAGAGGCCGCGGCCTCGCTGCTCGTTTTCCGCGATGTCGTGCTCCAATGCCGGTATCGGCACGGCGGCTACGTCGCCCACCGCGAAGGCGGTGGGGAGCTCAACGCGCAAGGCGAACCCTTCTACGTAGCTGTCGAATTTGCGCGCGAGCAGGAGCGCGGTCTCCAATGTCGCGTTCATGCGATCGTGCTGTTCGATCGGCACCAGAATGGTCTTGAAGCTCATGGCGATCCCCCATTCGTGTGCGCGTCGCCGGCCGCACGCGCAGAGGTGAGAACGGCCTTAGACGTCTCGCCGTTTCGCGCACAACCCGCCGGAAAGCGACCGGCATCCCGCTCGCTCTCTTCTATCATGCCAACAGCCAGGCAAGCTCGATCGTGAGCAGCCCGATTACCTGACGAGCGAATTGCTCTTTTGCCGCTCCACCGCGTTCACGGGCTGCGGAGAAGCCGGCAGCTGCAGCACGGTCGCGTGCTGGCCTTCGCACAAGCGGGTGAGCAGCACGGTCTCCCCGTCGGGGAACTCGAGCGCATCGTGGTGCACCCTCGGCTTGCCCACGTTGATCTGCCGGAACCGAGCCACTTTCGTCCCGAGCTTGATGTGTGGGAGGAAAGCAAAAAAGCGCTCGTACCTGACGTCCTGTTCGAACGCGACCTCCGTGCCGGGTAACAGGCACACAGCCACGTTCGGCGCTCCGATGGCCGCGAATCCTCGCGTCATGGAGTTCTCGAACATCGTGGTTACCAGCTCGTCTCCGACCTTCGCGGGTCGGGATGCAACGAGATCTAGACTGTAGTCACACATTGAAGGCACTCCTTTCGCCCGACATCGGTCGGAGCGAGGTCACGGGACGCTCGAAGGGGTCCCGGAGACTAAGTTGGGTGAAGTGCCGGATGCCTTGCGATGGGCGTCTCGGTCGCTCTAGGTCTGCAATTTTAGCGAGAGAGGGCCGCGACAAAAAGAGCTGATGGAGGATACCGCGACGGCGTGGCGGCGACCGTCAAGCCTGGCTAAACGCACCGCGCGCCCGCGGCGTGCTTGCCGCGGGCGGTGCGCGAACGGAGCTCGCGGGGTCAAATGCTCAAAGCGAGCAGTTCAATCGCGCCAATACCGATCACGAGCACTGCGAGTGCGACGGGATCGTAGTCCAGCCAATGCCGCTTGGTTTGCATGGTACGCCTCCCTGTTCCCACCCTATTAGTCGGTCCGGCAGGCGAATTGGTTCAAATGCATCACAAGGCATTGGAACTCCTTATGAATTGCAACCGCGCGCGCCGACCAAAGCCGTAGCGCCGGCTTGCCGCCCGCGTGATCCTTCCCGTGTCGATATGGTATAGCGGGGGCTTAGACCCGGACGGGAAACCGCGTGAGACGGATCCCGTTCGCTTTGATTTCCAGGCGCTGTGGCACTGCTCTAGCGACCAGGGGCCACTCACTGCGAGCAAGGTTCCGCTGGCTTCGCCGTTCAGGAACCCAGTCACGTCCACACCATCATGCGCGACCCGCAAAACGATTACGGCATGGACTGGCTGGGGCAGCACTATGAGGAGCACGCATACAGTGGCAGATGACGAGGGGATTGAACCGACCAACTGCCTTCATCGGCGTGCAACCGCGCGCCCGGCGGCGCTTGCGTTCGCCCTCTTGATCGCACCGGCGGTTTCCAGCGTCATCGACGCGATCATGGACGCCGTCGCGGCGCGCGGCCCGGCCGCCATCGGCAATCTCGGCCTCGTCTCCCCCGCCTGGGCTCAGCCGGCGGCGCTCACGCCATCGCAGTCGGAAGCTCTCAGCGCGTACGACAAGGCCGTCAACGACTTCAAGGCGATCTTGCGGGCGCGGCGCGCGCAGATCGATTCGAATCAACCGCTGCCGAACTTGCCGGGACAGGCGCTTTATCTTGCGCGCAACGCCATGTTAAGCGCGTACAAGGATCTCACCGACGCGCTTCCCGCCAAAATCGGCAGGCCCAACAAATTCGGCATTCCTCCAGCGTATTTCGATGCCGACAACGAGCCGCTGCTCGAAGAGTATGCAAATCTCTTCAAGGTCATGCAGGCGCCGCCCGGCAACGCGCAAAACTCGAATACGCCATTCGCCGACGTCGTCGAGCTCGCAACCGCGATTGCGCGCGCCAAGGGTCTTGATGCGGTCCATGCGCAAGCGGCGGGCCGCATCAGCCTCGGCATTTTTTTCGCCGAGACGAACGGCACGCAGAACATGGGGAATGCGCGCTCGAATAAGTACAAGGGCAGCTTGCAAACCGGTGTATCCGAAGATCAAAGCGGCCAGAGGCAATGGGCGGCGATCAAATCGTCGATCGCCGCATTCGATCCGGCGCTGAACGCGCGCGACGACAAGGAAGAGGCGCGGGCCGGCAATCTCGATCATCGATACAATCACTGGACCGCCGTGCGCGACGGCCTCATGAACGCGCACGCGGACGTTTTCCCGCACATACCGGCGATCGTGAAAGCATTGCCGAATCCGATCGACCAAATGAAGCTCTTCGAGCTCATCCAAATCATTCCGAGCCCGACCAAGTCCGCGCTCAAATCCGCCAACCTGGCCGCATATAGAGTTTCCGATCCGACGGTCATGGCCTACTTGCGAAACAACAGCATCTTCACCTTCGGACGCGCCGACAGGGCGAAAACATCGGCGACCTACGGCGAAATTCTCGAGGCGATGTGGCTGTTCAACGACAAATTCGAGCGCGCTTTATCCAAATTCAACGAGATCAAGGCGCAGCGGAAAGGGTGAGATTCGGCAGTCGCCGATTCCAGCAGGCCGGTACGCGGCAGGGGGAATCATTCGCTGCGCGGCACGAGCTCGAGCCGTTGAACCTCGCCGGGCCGGGGCGACGTCGCGTAATGGCCGCGTGAAACAACGCAGTCATGACGTGCCTCCATCGGATCTGGTCGCAGATCGACACGCGTGGAGCGCGTCCGTGTGAAACGGCGTCAGCATCCGATGTGCGGTTCTCCATGGCCCGGACATCGTGATAGCTTGGCGCATGATTCCTTTCGTCCCGATTGCGTTTGCCGTGTTGGCGCTTCTCGCTTGGCGCTATGACGCGCGCGCGCGGCGGGCGTACGAGGCGACGTTGAGCGAAGCGGAGAAACGTCAGTTCCGCGCGCTGCGCCGAGTCCATCCCGCGAAATGGCGCGCCGCCATCGCGCTCAAGCAAGCCGAGGCGACCGCAACGGTGGCACAGGACGCCGGGCCGCGCCAGCCGAGAAGGATACGCCCGAAACCCAATCCGCCCAACAAGCCGAGAAACCGCCGCAGCACGCCCGCGTGACGCGCGTCCACCGCGGAATAGTGGAGACTAGCATTCTTATATGGCGGGCAAAGTTGCACGGCGTAGCGGCCCAATTTCACACCGCGCGCTGTAGCGCAACGACGTGAGGCTGCGTCCGAAACCGGTTGGAGGTCCCACATGCAGCTCAACGCCTTCTTCCCGTCACTCGATATCGGCAGCGATCCAGCGAAGATCCGCGATTGGGCGCAGGCGGCGGAAGAACTCGGCTACGCCTATATCGAGGTCCCCGACCACGTCTTCGGCGCAACGGCGCGGGACGGCTGGGTTCCGCTCTATAACGAAGGCGTCCTTCCACGAGACCTTCGTGACGCTCGGCTTTCTGGCGGCGGTCACCAAGACCGTCCGGCTCTCGAGCGGCATTCTGATCGCGCCACAGCGCCAGACCGGCCTCATCGCCAAGCAGGCGGCGGAGGTCGATCTCTTGAGCGGCGGGCGCTTGCGGCTCGGCATCGGCCTGGGATGGAACCACGTCGAGTATGAAGCGCTGGGCGCGGAGTGGACGACGCGCGGCGCGCGCCAAGCCGAACAAGTCAAGGTGCTGCGCCGTCTGTGGACGGAGAGCCTCGTGAGCTTCAAAGGGCGCTTCCACGATCTCAACGACGTCAGCATCGTGCCGCCGCCGATACAACGGCCGATCCCGATCTGGTTTGGCGGCTCGTCAGACGCCGCGGTGCGGCGTGCCGCCCGGCTCGGCGACGGCTGGATGCCGATCATGGCGGCTGACGCGCAGGCGGAGCAGAAGCTCGCTGCGTTGCAGGAGCAGCTCAAGTCGTTCGGACGCGACCCTGCCAAGTTCGGCATCGAGGGTTGGCTGCGCATGCATAGTGCGGACCCGCAAGGCTGGGCGGCGGCGGCGGACGGCTGGCGTCGACTCGGCGCCGACATGGTCATGTTGTACCCCATGTACCGCATCTCGAACTTCGACGATCACATCGAGACGTTGCGCCGGTTCAAGGAAGTCGCGAGCGGATAGCGCAAGACGGCGCGCGTCATCGCGTAATGGTCGTCGTGCGTTCGTTGGAAAACATGGACGGGTGTACCCGCCTCGCATGTTGGGACGTCAAGTCTACGTCTGTGGTTTGGGCTCCGTGGCCCTGTGACGTCGGTGGTTATGACGTTCAATAGGTTTTTCTACTGATGTGATCCTGCAACCAATAGCTTTGCTTTTGCTGCCCGCCCCCTCCAAAAGCATTTTGCTTGTCGCCAGCAACTGACGGCAGCTCAACAATTCGATAGCGGCGTTTGGCTCTGGCGGGATGCTGACCGAATATGAATTTCCATCTCGGCATAGCGCCTCCCAGACATCGAGCTCCACCGAAGCGCCATTAAATAACGTGCGGATGACTCGGTCGCATTGCGCACTGTTATCCTGGAGCAGGCGCGTGAAGGTTTCATTCCGTTGATCCTCACTGAGTCCAAATAATGTCTGGCTGACGTTGTTCTGTGCAGCCGCCTGCGACGCAGTCACGGCGCACACCAGAAAAGTGAACAGTAGGCGTATCATCGGCTTTTTCCACTGAAACCAAGGCTACTAGAAACTGGGAGCCGCCCTGAACTGGGCGGGCCCACTTATTTTAAAGGACGGTCAATTCCTAGGAAACAACGCTATAGTAGATTATCGCCGAACCTCAATCGCGGTCGCGTCGATTTTCGAGGTACGCGCCCGCCGTCACGATGATCGCCGCAAGCGGACACCAGCGCGCTGCTCGGCGGCGCGGGTGGATACGACCGAGGCGATTGACCAAGCGGCGGCGCAACCGGTCAGGTTGTGCTGGCGTCAACGACCGGATACTCTGGCGTCATCAGTCTGGTGCAACTTGCGATGGGAGAAGTTAAGGACAATGGGTCTCTTCCGAAGAAATGTGCCAATCCACTACATCCCGGTCCATCCGGACAACATCGCCAAAAAGGACTGGATCATTTTATTGGAGGCTGGAACCATCGTCGGCCCATCGGCCGAAAAGCTTCGGGTTGCATTGGCCACCTTGGAAAAGAAAGTCGTCACAAAGTACAATATCTTTCTGCGACCCGAGCACTACCTCGTTCTGGAAGGATACGATCCACGGATCCATGCATTGTATTATTGTCCTCAGCTTTACAGGTATGATGCCGATAAGAAGCTGGTCCCTTTGGAGGGTGAAGAGATCGGAAAATTGGTCGCACAAGCGGTTCAGAACGGTGTCGTCGAGCAGCAGCCGTGGTATGCGCCTTCGGAAATGCTGTCGCGCAAGCCGATCGTCGATGGAAAGATGGACATCGATTTTGACAGCGTCGTTGTCGACGCTCCTGCCGCACGGAGCTCGCCTGAAATAGCGCGATAGTTCCTGCAGCCGGAACGCTCCGTAGCCCTGCGCAATCTGACCCCCGCCAAGGCGCTTGACCTCACCACCCCAGGGTCGTTGCCGCACTTCGAGTGAAATCATTGGCCCGTCCACCTCGTTTGCGACCGTGGATTGAGTCCGCGATTCGCCCATCGCTTGGCTCCAATGCAAGGCGCCAGCTCGGTCGCTGTCGGAGGTATAGCGGACATCGCACTGGCCTCGGAGGCCGGTGGCTCCGACCAAAAGGACTCGATGCTGCCATAAGCCCGCTCACGGGAGACGGGCCGAGAGCGCCCCAGCTCGATTCAGAACGATTCAGATCTGACCCAAGGACCAGCCGATCGGCCTGTGACAGGCTGAGCATGGAGCAGAACCGGCCAGCCGAGCCATCGGCGCGACGGTCAGCGAACGGGAGGTGTGACCAGTGCAAATGCAGCAGATCCATTACTTCCTCGCGCTGTGTCAGGAGCTCAGCTTCACCCGCGCAGCCCGCCGCTGCGGCGTCGCGCAACCCTCGCTCACCACCGCCATCGGCGCGCTGGAGCGGGAGCTGGGCGGAGCGCTGTTTCACCGAAAGCCTGCCATCGCATTGACCGGTCTCGGGCACAGGGTGCTGCCCTACCTCGACGAAATCGCGCGCAGCGCGGATTGCGCCCGCGAGGTTGCGCGCACGTTGACGCCGCGTCCGGACGCCGACCGATCAGCCCGTCAAGCAGCGAACAGTTCCGAGCACCCATCGAATTGACGCCGCTGACGCTCGGCCGTTTGTACAGGGGGGCTGTGACGCACGGCAGCATCCGCACGTAACGGTGTGCTAATGTGAGGGCGCCCCAGCCTGAGGAGGGGAGCCTGTGAGACGACGCGCGTTCATATCGCTGCTCGGCGGCGCGGCCGCGCGCGGCGCGCGCACAAGAGCCGGCAGTGCCGGTGATCGGACTACGATATCCCACCCCATGCCCGGCAGGAGCGGCCTTATGAAACAAACATTAATTATTCGCTGGTTGTCCACGCTTGGCGCCGCCGCCCTTTTGACGGCGGGGGCCGCATCCGCGGCCGACGTGCGCGTGATGATCTCCGCCGGGTTTCATGGAGTTTATTCCGAGCTGGGCCCGGCTTTCGAGCGCGCAAGCGGTCACCGCTTGATCACGACGCGCGGTCCCTCGATGGGCGACTCGCCGGAGGCGATTCCCACCCGGCTCACGCGAGGCGAGGCCGCGGACGTCGTGATCCTGGATGGAGGGGCCGCCGACGAGCTCGGCAAGCAGGGATTGGTGCGCGCCGACAGCAAAGTCGAGCTCGCTCGCTCGCTGATCGGCATGGTGGTGCGCGCCGGAGCCGCAAAGCCGGATATCAGCAGTGTCGAAGCACTCCGCAGCACGCTGCTTGCAGCGAGATCCATCGCCTACTCGGACAGCGGAAGTGGCACCTATCTATCGACCACGCTCTTCCCCAAGCTCGGCATCGCCGATGAGGTCGCGGGCA
>JAFAHL010000389.1 GCA_019237215.1 Hyphomicrobiales bacterium
GAACGATCCGCAACGGTGAGCCGACGAACCTTCGTTCAAATGGCCGCAGACGCACGCGCGCGGACCGCGTCGGCAATACGGGCAAACACACCGGGCCAATCGCCGGCGCTCGATTGCCGGAACAGCCGAGTCGCAGGGTACCAGGGACTGTCGAGCGCCTTGGGTGCCCCGCCGAGCAAGTTGTGAGCGGCCGCGTGTTTCGGCGCAACCTTGGTGGCCTTGCGCAAGAACTTGACGGCTTCCGCGGAACGCCCGAGCTCTCCGCACGCGACGCCGGGAAGGCAAAGCGCGTCGACGTTCTTCGGCTCGAATTTCAAAATCTGCGAATACCGGTCCGCCGCGGCGGTGATGGCGCCGCGCCGGGGCATATCGAGGCCGTCCTGCAGCAGTCGGGATGCCAGCGCGCTCGTCACCCTGCACCTCGTGCGATCAACGTGCGCGCAATCGCGGCTTCGGCCTCAAGGGCGTTGCGCGCGGCCATAGCGCCGTCCGGGCCACACGCGCGGATCATTCAACGCGCCGTCGCCTCCACTGCGCCGCGATGCAAGTCGGCCTCGATCAAGAGCTTCGAGCCGCCGCCGAAACGAACGCGGTAGACCTGGAGATTTTCCAGCACGCGTTGGACGTAATTGCGCGTTTCGGAGAACGGGATGCGCTCGACCCAGTCGATCGGATCGACCTTCGGATCGCGGGGATCCCCATATTTCGCAATCCATTCCTTTACGCGTCCGCGGCCGGCGTTGTAGCCGGCGAAGGTGAGAATATGCGAGCCGCGATAGTCGACGTAGAGATCGCCGAGCTCGGCCGCCCCCAGCTGCACGTTGTAGGTCTGGTCGCTGAGCAGACGCTTTTCGTCGAAGGTCGCGCCGAATTTCTTGGTTACATACCGGCCGGCCTCGGGCGTGACCTGCATCAAACCCATGGCACGCGCGCTGGAAACGGTCTTCGGGTTGAAGGTGCTCTCCTGGCGGGCGATGGCATAGACGACGGCGAGTTCGATCGCGGGACCGATGGCGCGATACTCGGGAATGCCGACGGTCGGAAAGGCATAGTGATCGAGCGGAAGCCCGCGCGCGAGCGCGGCCTTGCCGAGCAGCAGCATGGCGCGTGCGTCCTTGTGGCGGGCGGCGACGTCGCCGATGGCGGCGAGGGCAACGGTGTCGATCGATCGTTCGCCGAGGTCGGCAAGCGCGCCGGCGACCAGATCCCGCTCGTCGATGGCGTAGAGCAGCTCGGTTGCGCGCACGACTTCGAGCCGCGCGAGCGTATCGCGCCGATCCGCGGGGGGCTCGGGCGCCGGACGCACGACGATGTCCTTGTGCCCGAGCCGGGCGCGCGCGAGCTGACCATAGTAGGCGGTGGAATAGCGCGCCGCCGCCTCGTAATGCGCGCGCGCTTCGTCCCTTCGCCCCAGCGCTTCCGACGCGCGCCCCTGCCAATAGCCCGCGCGCGAGAGCGTGATCGGGTTGCTGTTGCCCTGGGCGACTTTGGCGAAGTGAGCGAGCGCGGTTGCCGGATCGTTGAGAAAGCGCAGCGCGATCCAGCCGGCGGTGAACTGATGCTCGGCGCGGTAGTTGTCCTTCTGCGGGATCGCGGCGTCGCGCACGACGCGGTAGGCGGCCTTGACCTCGCCGAGGTCGAGCAGCTTGCGGGCAACGAGGCGGCGCTCGATCCACCACTGGTCGGTATCGAGCGTCTGTCCCTGGTCGGACGGCAGCGCCAGGATCCACTCGGCGGCGTCCCCAGCCTGGTCGGCGCGGCGCAGATACTGGGCGTGGCTGAACATATAACCGGCGTCGCGTTGTGCCTCCCGCGGCACTGCATCGAGCATCGCCTGGGCATTCGCCGCCTTCTGGATGACGGCAATGCGTGCCTTGGCGATGACGGGAGCATAGCCGCCGGCGCGGTTGGCGGAGCGCAGCGCCCCCTCGACGTCCTCCGCGTAGAGGCGCATGTCCATGCGCGCCTTGTGATCGGCCGATGTGATCAGGTCCTGGAAGACGTCGAGAGCCGGGTTTTCGAGGTCGCTCGAGAAGCTGTCGTTGCGCCAGGCCTCCCGCACCAAGCTTTGCGCGCCGGCGCGGTCGCCCTGCAGCAGCAGCGCACGGGCAAGGGCGAACTTTCCCTTGGTGGTGACGGGTCGCTCCTTTCCGAAGAACGCGCGCACGAAGGCCGGATCGAGGCGGTCCGCCCACAGCGTCGCCTCGGCGCGGCGACGCATCAGCGCGGTCGACGGCCAGCTCGGATTTTCGGTGATGAAGGCCATATAGCGGCTGACATCGATGCTCTGGGTGTCGTCGCTGCGCAGGATTTGCCATTCGACCAGTTTGCGGGCGACCGGGTCGCTGATCGTCTTCTGCAGGTCGGCGGCTTGCGTCGTTTTCCCCCTGCGCGCGGCGGCGATCGCTTCCTTCAAGGCAGCGATATCCGCCGCGGACGGCAAGTCGCTGGGCGCAAGCGCGGACCGGCTAGGCCGAGCCGAGGCGGCTTGTGGCGCGGGCGCTGGCGCGCTCGGCGTCGTGCCGGCTTTCGCGGGCGTGCTCTGGGGTCGCGGCTGGGGAAGCGGCACGCTGCTCGCGGGGGAGGCCGTCAACGCCACGACAAGGCTCCCGCTTGCGAGGAGGCCGGTCAAGAATCGTGTGGGCGTCTGAATGCTCATGGTCCCCTTTATAGTCCCGCCGCGACCCTAATACCGGCGGACCATCACCCCGGACCGCGGCGAAAAGGCGGCGAGGCCGCTGCTCCTACATTGAGGGCTTTCTTCGCAGCCGCCTTCCCGGTAACAATGCTGTAGCTTAGATGCGGGTTTCCGGCTTGGACCTCGCAATTGGCCGCAAAGCCGGCCCTCATGGCCGCTCAAACGACTCAGAGGATTGCACCATGACCGCCAGGACGAGCTTCCGAGGCTCGTTTACCGCGCTCGTCACCCCCTTCGCCAACGGAACGCTCGATGAGAAAGCTTTTCGTGGCCTGGTGGATTGGCAGATCGCCGAGGGGACCGATGGCTTGGTTCCGGTCGGCACCACCGGCGAGAGCCCGACGCTGTCGCACGAGGAGCATGGGCGGGTGGTCGAATGGTGCGTCGCGCAGGCGAAGGGTCGCGTTCCCGTGATCGCGGGCGCCGGCTCGAACTCCACGGCGGAAGCGATCGCGTTCTCTCGGCATGCGCAGGAGTGCGGCGCCAACGCCGTGCTGGTGGTGACGCCCTACTACAATAAGCCCACGCAAGAAGGGCTCTATCAGCACTACAAGGCCATCAACGACGCCGTGGGCATCCCGATCATCATTTACAATATCCCGGCGCGTTCGGTGATCGACATGTCCGTCGACACGATGCGGCGGCTGTTCGAGCTCCGTAACATTGCGGGCGTGAAGGACGCGACCGCAAACGTCGTGCGCGTCTCGCAGCAGCGCGCCGCGATGGGGGAGGGGTTCAACCAGCTCTCCGGTGAGGACGCGAGCGCGATCGGCTTCATGGCGCATGGAGGGCACGGCTGCATCTCGGTGACATCCAACGTGGCTCCGCGGCTGTGTGGCGAGTTCCAGGATGCCTGCCTCAAGGGTGACTACGGGACCGCCCTCAAGCTGCAAGACAAGCTGATGCCCCTGCACACGGCCTTGTTTCTGGAGACCAGTCCGGCACCGGTGAAGTACGCGCTCTCCGTCCTGGGAAAATGCGCGGACACAGTCCGGCTGCCCATGGTGCGGATTGCGGAGAAGACCAAGGCCGCCGTGCGCGAGGCGATGGTCCACGCTGGGCTGATCAACTAGGCCAAAGCGCTAGCCCAATGGGCGTCTAGGTCATCGGCCCGCTAGGCCTGAGGCCGTGCCCGCGACGCCTCGTCAGCAGGCATGGAGGGCGGTGGGCGGCTGTCTTGACTCGGAATTGAGCGGTTGTTGCCGGGCGCGCCGCATCGCAGGGATGCGCGCGAGCGCCTTTTGATCAACGCAACCGAAAACTGCGCCAAGTGCGGGAGCGTCGGATGATCGAGGAATTCAAGAAATTTGCTCTGCGGGGAAACGCCGTCGATCTCGCCATCGGGGTTGTCATCGGCGCCGCCTTCGGCGCGATCGTCAGCTCGCTGGTCGGGGATATCATGTCGCCCATCATCGGCGCCGTTACCGGCGGCTTCGATTTCTCCAACTACTTTCTGCCGCTGTCCTCAAAGGTGACCGCGACTTCGCTGGCCGAGGCCAGGAAGCAAGGCGCCGTGCTGGCATGGGG
>JAFAHL010000395.1 GCA_019237215.1 Hyphomicrobiales bacterium
CCTCGCCGCCGCCCTCCTTGCCGAGGGCAAAGCCCTGCCCAGCCACCGCCCCCATTGCACCCCAAATGCGCATGGGCAGCAGCATGTCGGCGGCGGTCTGGTAAAGGGCATACAACATTTGCGGCGACCGGCTCGGAAATTGCATCCCCGGCGTCATGGCCGAGGCGTCTCTCACCGTCAGTAGCAAGAACTATTCCTCATGGTCGCTGCGCGGCTGGCTGCTGTGCAAAATGGCCGGCCTGCCGGTCGAGGAACGGCTGGCGCCGATCGACGATCCGGCGACCAGAGCCGAGCTGCTGCTGCTGTCGCCCTCCTTCCTGGTGCCCTGTCTGGAGCACGGCCCGGTCAAGGTGTGGGATACGCTGGCCATCGCCGAGTACCTGAACGAGCTGCGCCCCGAGGCCCGCCTGTGGCCGGCCGATCCGGCGGCGCGGGCGCATTGCCGCGCCGTTTGCGGGGAGATGCACCAGGGCTTCGCCAACCTTCGCTCGGCGCTCCCCATGAACCTCAAGGCGAAGCACAAGGGCTTCAAGGTGTGGGCGGGCGCGCAGGCCGACATCGATCGTGTCGTCACCATCTGGCGCGAATGCTTCGCCGCCTCCAAGGGGCCTTATCTGTTCGGGAAAGAGCCTTGCATGGCCGATGCGATGTACGCGCCGGTCGTCACGCGCTTCCTCACCTACGACGTGAAGCTCGATCCGCAGTGCGCCGCCTATTGCAAGGCCATCATGGCGATGCCGCTCATGCAAGAATGGGTTGCCGGCGCCAAAACCGAGCCCGACGAATTGGAAGAGCTTGACGTCGAGTTCTGAGCGCAACGAGGCATCAGCGTCACCGTACCCGCCATGGTTCTCGATCTCCGCTTGCGTCGGGGCCGGCGGGCCGACGAGGCGGCGCGACGCTCCTCGACACCGCTATCGCGGACGGGCGGCCGTAAAGCGCGCGCCCCGAGCCTTGCACAAACGATAAGCGCGGCGCGCATACAATGTGCAGCGAGCCCGTTTGGGCGCCCCGGCACGATCGAGCGCCTACCTCCAAGCCACTGAAATATATGGACTTAAGTCGCCCGACCCGGGTGGCACACTACTTGAAATGGCTTGCGCCACGTCACCATCGATGACGATGGCGATTGGGAGCCGCCACCTTCTCGACGAGCGAGCACGGCGCGGCCGGGCGCAGCGGCGCGCATTTTTCGCAGCTTTGAGGGAAAGCGATGAGCGAGCCTCTCATCGTCATCGGCAATGGCATGGCCGCGGCGCGTTTGGTCGAGGAATTGGCCAAGCGCGCACTCGGTCGCTACGCCGTCGCCGTGATCGGCGACGAGCCGCGCCTTGCCTACAATCGCGTGCTGCTCTCGGCGCTGCTGGCCGAGGAGGTCGGCTTCGCCGATATCGAGCTCAAACCGGCGCGATGGTGGCGCGACCGCGGCGTCACGTTGCGCTACGGCGTGCGCGCGAGCGCGGTCGATCCGATCGCGCGCGAAGTGACCCTGTCGAACGGCACGCGGCTGGCGTTTTCCAAGCTCGTCTTTGCGACCGGCTCCCAGCCGATCAAGCTCGCCATCCCCGGAATGGACTTGCCGGGCGTGCTCACCTTCCGCGACATCGACGACGTCAACACCATCGCCAGAGCGGCGTGTGCGCGCGTCGTCGTCATCGGCGGCGGTCTCCTCGGTCTCGAAGCCGCCTATGGACTCGCCAAGGCGCGCGCCCACGTCACCGTCCTCCATCTCATGGACAGGCTGATGGAGCGCCAGCTCGATGCGCGCGCGGCGCGGATGCTCAAGCGCGCGGTCGAAGCCAAGGGCATCGCCGTGCGCCTCGAAGCCGAGACTGCGCGCATCATCGGCAACGGCCGCGTCGAGGCGGTCGAATTGCGGGACGGCTCCACGATGCCGGCTGACGCGGTTGTCGTCGCGGTCGGCATCCGAGCGAACACCGAGCTGGCACGCACGGCCGGGCTCAAGGTCAATCGCGGCATCGCCGTCGACGACCATCTCGAGACCAGCGTCGCCGGCATCCACGCCATCGGCGAATGCGCCGAGCATCGCGGCTGCTGTTACGGGCTGGTGGAGCCCGCCTACGAGCAGGCCCAGGTGCTGGCGCGGCGGCTCGCGGGCGGGAACGCGAGCTATCCCGGCAGCGTGCTCGCCGCCAATCTGAAAGTGTCCGGCGTCAACGTCTTTTCGGCCGGCGATTTCCTCGCCGCCACCACCGGCGCCGAGGAGATCGTGCTCAGCGATCCCGGCATCGGCGTCTACAAGAAGCTGGTCGTCGCCGACGGCCGTCTCATCGGCGCGGTGCTGTTCGGCGATACCGCGGACGGTCCCTGGTATCTCGACCTCATTCGCGCGGGATCGTCGATCGAGCGCCTGCGCGACGACCTCGTGTTCGGGCGCGATCTCGCAACCCGCGTGGCGGCATGAGCATGAACGCGCCCTCGCCTCACCCGCCGACCGTGCGCACGACCTGCCCTTATTGCGGCGTGGGTTGCGGCGTCTTGGCGCGGCCGGACGGATTCGGCGGCGCCGCGATCACGGGCGATCCGGACCATCCCGCCAATTTCGGCCGCATCTGCTGCAAGGGCTCGGCGCTCGGCGAGACGCTCGGGTTGGGCGAACGTCTGCTCTATCCCATGCTGCGGCAGGCGGACGAAAGCCTTGCGCGCGTCGACTGGCCGGTCGCTCTCGACCGGGTCGCGGAGGGCTTTCAACGCGTCGTGGCGCGCCACGGCAGCGATGCGATCGCCTTCTATCTCTCCGGCCAGCTTCTGACCGAGGACTATTACGTCGCCAACAAGCTGATGAAAGGATTCATAGGCTCGGCGAACGTGGACACCAATTCTCGCCTGTGCATGGCCTCCTCGGTTGCCGGCCACAAACGCGCCTTCGGCGCCGATACCGTGCCCGGCAGCTACGAGGACCTCGAGGAGGCCGACCTTCTCGTGCTGGTCGGCTCGAATACGGCATGGTGTCATCCGGTGCTGTTCCAGCGCATGGTGGAGAACAAGCTCAAGCGCGGCGCGAAAATCGTCGTGATCGATCCCCGCCGCACCGCGACCGCCGAAGATGCCGACCTCTATCTTGCGATCGCGCCCGGCACGGACACGATCCTGTTCTGCGGGCTGCTCGCGCACCTCGCCGATCTCTACGCGCTCGACTACGGCTACATCGATGCGCACACGCTGGGCTTCGAGAACACGCTGGCGCGGGCGCGCGCAATCGCGCCTGACCTCGCCGCCACGGCGAGGCTCACCCGCCTGCCGCAGGCCGACGTGACGCGCTTTTTCGATCTCTTCCGCTCCACGCCCAACACAGTGACCTGCTTTTCGCAAGGGGTGAACCAATCCGCGCAAGGCACCGACAAGGTCAACGCCATCATCAACTGCCACCTCGCGACCGGCCGCATCGGCCGGCGCGGCCAAGGGCCATTCTCGTTGACCGGCCAACCCAACGCCATGGGCGGGCGGGAGGTCGGCGGCCTCGCCAATCAGCTCGCCGCCCACATGGCCTTTGCGTCCGAGGACATCGACCGGGTGCGCCGCTTCTGGAATGCGCCGCGCGTGGCCGCGCGAGAGGGTGCCAAGGCGGTGCAGATGTTCGATGCCATCGCCCGCGGCCGGATCAAAGCGCTGTGGGTGATGGCCACCAATCCCGCGGTCTCGCTCCCGCGCGCAAGCCATGTGCGGGAGGCGCTCAAGAAGCTCGATCTGTTCGTGATCTCCGAGAACGTCCTTGCCAACGACACAATGAATGCCGGCGCGCACATTCTCCTCCCCGCCGCCGCGTGGGGCGAGAAGGACGGCACCGTCACCAATTCCGAGCGGCGCATCTCGCGCCAGCGACGATTTCTGCCGGCGGCGGGCGAGGCGCAGCCCGATTGGTGGATCGTGACGCAAGTCGCCCGCCGGATGGGATTTGCCGCGGCGTTTGCATACGGCTGTGCGGCCGACATTTTTCGCGAGCACGCGGCGCTTTCGGCTTTCGAGAACGGCGGCCGGCGCGATTTCGATATCGGCGCGCTCGCCGCGATCAGCGACGACGCTTTCGACGCGCTCGACCCCGTGCAATGGCCGCTACGCGCCGGCGAAACAGCGCAGCACAAAGACCGGCGATTCTTCATGCAAGGCGGCTTCTATACGGCGGACCGCAAGGCGCGCTTCATCGCGGTCGAACCGCCCGCGCCCAAGGTTGCGACCAGTAAGGAATTTCCGTTTCGCCTCAACACCGGCCGCCTGCGCGACCAATGGCACACCATGACGCGGTCGGGGCAGAGCGCGCGACTCGGCGCGCACATGCCGGAGCCGTTCGTCGAGGTGCATCCCGCCGACGCCAAGGCGATGAATCTTTCCGATGGCGGCTTCGCCAAGGTCGCGACCCGCTGGGGCTCGTGCGTGCTCAAAGTCACCGTCACCGACCGGCAACAGGCGGGCTCGTTGTTCGCGCCCATTCATTGGAGCGACGCAACCGCCTCGGCCGCGCGCATCTGCGACCTGGTAATGCCCGAGACCGACCGCTATTCCGGCCAGCCCGACGCCAAGGCGACGCCGGCATCGATCGCGCCCGCCGCTTTCGCGTTCAGGGGATTTGCCCTGACGCGCCGGCCGACCCGCGCGCCGGCCGGCACCTGGTGGGCGCGCGTCGCCGTCACCCGCGCATCGGGATTGCTGTTGGCGACGAACGACGGGCCCGAAATCTGGCGCGGCCACGCGCGGCAGATGTTCTGCGATGGGGCCGAGCTCGCGGAATATGTCGATCTCCAACGGGGCATCTATCGCACCGCCGCGTTCGTCGCCGGCGAGCTCACCGGCTCTCTGTTCATCGGCCCCGCCGGGGCGGCGCCGCAATGGGATGCGGTCAAGGCGCTGTTCGAGGTCGAGACGCTCGCCGAGGAGGCACGCCGCGTGCTGCTGTCGGGACGCTCAGCCGACGGCCTCACGAGTCCGGGCCCGATCGTGTGCGCCTGCTTCAGCGTCGGGCTCGCCACCATCCGCGCCGCGATCGAAACCGGCGCGGCCGCGAGCGTCGCGGGCATCGGCGAGGCGCTGCGCGCCGGCACCAATTGCGGCTCGTGCCTGCCCGAGCTCAAGCGCATCGTCGCCGATGCGGGCGCGAGCGCGACCACGGCACCACCGCAAGCGACGTCGACCGCCGACCGGGCACGCCAAGCGCCGGTGACGTCTTAAGGCCGCGTACGCATAAATCGGGGCGGCTCGGATCAGGCAATCGTGCCATATTATTCGAGCACGTTGCCGATCGTGCCCCCAGTCGTACTGCGTGGTCAGAAGCTAATTTGTATTCGGATCACTGCGCGGCAATCAGCTCGGACTGTTCCACGTTTAGGTCTTGCGTCTGAGAAGGACTGGTCGCAATAGCGAATACCCTATCGACCGTGTCGGAGAGCGACTGTTTGACAAAATCGATGTTCGGCGAACATTGCAGAATTTCTTCATCATCGATGTCGCTCGCTTGCCCGACCATCGTCACGAGAATGAATGCATCGGGTACTTTTCGGCGCAGGCGCCGGACAGCATAGCGAATCTGCGCCGAAGTTGCACTCTCCACATAGCAAAGGCACACCAGCGCGACATCCTTTGTATCCAGACTGAAAATGCGCGACATCGACAACGCATCGGCCTGCTCGGCTCGAGCGCCGATCCCTTGCCTTGAAACGAGCTGAGCCACGACAAGCGCGAGTGCTTCGTCAAGCAGACCAGAGCCCGGAACGCACAGAACTGGTGCTTTAGTCCGCCATCGTTCCGACAATTCTTTCACCATTCTGCTGAGCGACGCTTCTGTCTTGTTGATTTGCGCGAGCGGCATCTGCTCGTCGGCTTTCGCATCGGATTGCGTCGCTGGCTCGGGCTTATCCTCATGCTCGGCGAGATCGTCGACAAGTTCGGCGACGGCGTCGCGGATGTGCAGCATGCGTTCGTGGTCGAGCGCCCCGCGTTCGGCATCGGCCTGTGCTAGTTTCAGACCTTCGATAAGGACCTCTTGGTAGTACGCCAGAAGCGGCTTCTCCTTCAGGTACTTCTGCGCCTGCTCGGCGGCCTCGACCGGGTCCCGCGCTAGCACGCGTTGATAGACCAACTCTGCCGGCGATAGCGCAGGCTGGTCCCCAAACATCACATCGAGAAATTTCAGGCGATCCATATGGCGGCCGAGAACCACGAGGCAAATCGTCAGCGGCGTCGCCACAATCAGTCCCACCGGCCCCCAGAGCCAGGCCCAGAACGTGGCAGAGGCGATGACCGCCACAGGTGAAAGACCCGTGCGGTGACCGGTCAGCAACGGCTCGATGACATGCCCGACAAGCGGCTCCGCGATCAAAAACAAAGCGGCAGTCCACAACACCATTGTCCAATCCGGCCCGACCGCTGCCGCGAGGACGAGAGGAAATATCGCGGAAATCGCCGCTCCGATGTAAGGCACAAAGCGCAGGATCATCGCCAGTATTCCCCACAGCGGGGCGCTGGGAACACCGATGAACCACAGTCCCGCGCCGATCACGAGACCAAAACCTGCGTTGAGGGCGAGCTGAGTAAGAAAGAGGCGACTGAGCCTTTGACCGGCATCGTCCAGCGCTGCTGTCGTGCGTTGAAGATCCTGGGAGCCAGCTAGTCGAACCAGCCGATTCCTCAGATCCTGCCTTTGCATCAGAACGAAGAAGACGAAAATCGCGACGATGCCCGTGGTTGCAAGCGGATGGATGAGAGGCGTTATCAGCGCCGCCAAGGTTTGCAGAGCGCCGGGATCCGGCTGCTTGATCTCAACCGGGATCGGTCTCGCTGTCGAAGTGCCGGGGCTGACGAGCGGTCCGGTCGAGGGGGAGACGCGATTGGGCCGGTCAAGTTCGCTGCTCAAATCATGCAGCACTTCAGAAGCGCGTTCGAGCGTGCCGGTACCGGCGGCAGCACCGCGCAAGCTCTGAATCTTATCGCGCAACGTGGATTCATAGTACGGTAGGTTCTTGGCGAGTTGATTGACTTGCGAAATCATCAAACCGCCCAAAGCGAAGATGGCGGCGAACGCCACAGCTACCGCAAACATGACCGCCAGGATTCGGGGGACGTAGCAGGCTTGTAGTAGACGCACGAGCGGTGCAAGCACGAAGCTCAGGAGAATCGCCAGTGCGATTGGCACCAGGACCTCGCGACCAAAATAAAGGGCTGCGACAACGACGACGGCAAGCAGCACGGTCACAAGCGCTGAGCCGGGCGCGCCAGACGCGAATTGCCGCCACGGCTTGTCCGGCACTGAATGGAGCATGAACAAACCCATTCCGCGAGAGTAAAGGATTACTTCGCTAGGCTATCGAACGCGGCGTTATGCGGCCTCGATACGATTTGTTGGACCGTGCCGAAGCGGTCATTCGCTCATGCCGGCTAAAGAAGAAAGCCCCGCTCGAGCGGGGCCTTGGTATCGATTACTTGCCGCGAAGCGTGTCCTTTAGACCGCCAACTGCATTCTGAGCCTTACCTGCAATCTTATCCGACTTGCCCTCTGCTTCGAGCTTGGCATCGCCGGCGACCTTGCCGAGCACCTCTTT